>CAZQPN010000044.1:0-6672 GCA_964595215.1 uncultured Rubrivivax sp.
CGACCCCGGCGAGACCGAGGACTGGCTGCAGGCGTTGCAGGACGTCGTGCGCGTGTCCGGCCAGGCGCGCGGCACCTACCTGCTCAAGCGGCTGGAGGAGCAGGCGCAGCACCTCGGCGTGGTGGCCCACATCCCGCCCTACTCGGCCTACCGCAACACGATCGACCTCGACCAGCAGGGCCGCTACCCGGGCGACCTCGCAATCGAGGAGCGCATCACGTCGATGATCCGCTGGAACGCGCTGGCGATGGTGGTGCGCGCCAACCGCGCCTACGGCGAGCTCGGCGGCCACATCGGCAGCTTCGCGTCGGCGGCCGAGATCTTCGAGCTCGGCTTCAACCATTTCTTCCGCGGCGGCGAGCACGGCGACCTCGTGTTCTTCCAGCCGCATTCCGCGCCCGGGGTCTACGCGCGCGCCTTCCTCGAGGGCCGGCTGGACGAGGACCGGCTGGCACACTACCGGCAGGAGATCACCGGCCAGGGCCTGAGCTCCTACCCGCACCCGTGGCTGATGCCCGACTTCTGGCAGTTCCCGACCGGCTCGATGGGCCTCGGGCCGATCAGCGCCATCTACCAAGCGCGCTTCATGCGCTACCTGCAGCAGCGCGGCCTGGTGCCCGACCGCGGGCGACACGTCTGGGGCGTGTTCGGCGACGGCGAGATGGACGAGCCGGAGTCGGTCGGCGCGCTGACACTGGCCGCGCGCGACGGGCTCGACAACCTGTGCTTCGTCATCAACTGCAACCTGCAGCGGCTGGACGGCCCGGTGCGCGGCAACCACCAGATCATCCAGGAGCTGGAGTCGCTGTTCAACGGCGCCGGCTGGAACGTGATCAAGGTGCTGTGGGGCTCGGACTGGGACGAGCTGTTCGCGCGCGACACCACGCACGCGCTGCTGCGCGCGTTTGCCGAGACGCCCGACGGCGAGTACCAGACGCTCGGCGCCAACGACGGCCACTACAACTTCGAGCGCTTCTTCGGCCGCGCGCCCGAGCTGCGCCAGCTCGTGTCGCACCTGAGCGAGGCGCAGATCGACGCCCTCAAGCGCGGCGGGCATGACTTCCGCAAGCTGCACGCCGCCTTCCGCGCCGCGCGTGCGCAGCGCGGCCAGCCGACCGTGATCCTGGCCAAGACCAAGAAGGGCTACGGCATGGGCAAGGCCGGCGAGTCGCGCATGACGGTGCACCAGCAGAAGAAGCTCGACGTCGACGCGCTGAAGGCCTTCCGCGACCGCTTCGTGCTGCCGCTGTCGGACGAGGACGTCGAGGCGATGCGCTTCGTGCGCTTCGCCGAGGGCAGCCGCGAGCTGACGTATCTGCGCGAGCGGCGCGCCGCGCTCGGCGGCGACCTGCCGCAGCGGCGCGCCGACGCCGCACCGGTGCCGGTGCCGCCGCTGGCGACCTGGGGCGGCTTCGCGCTGCAGGCCGACGGCAAGCCGATGTCGACCACGATGGCCTTCGTGCGCGCGTTGGGCAACCTGCTGCGCGACCCGGCGCTGGGCCCGCGCATCGTGCCCATCGTCGCCGACGAGGCGCGCACCTTCGGCATGGCGGGCCTGTTCCGCCAGATCGGCATCTACTCGCCCATCGGCCAGCGCTACGAGCCCGAGGACCAGGGCTCGATGCTGGCCTACCGCGAGGCGCCGGACGGCCAGCTGCTCGAGGAGGGCATCACCGAGGCCGGCGCGCTGGCGTCGTGGACCGCCGCCGCCACCGCCTACAGCGTGCACGGGCTGGCGCTGCTGCCGGTCTACATCTACTACTCGATGTTCGGCTTCCAGCGCGTCGGCGACCTGATCTGGGCCGCCGCCGACCAGCGCGCGCGCGGCTTCCTGGTCGGCGCCACCGCCGGGCGCACGACGCTCGGCGGCGAGGGGCTGCAGCACCAGGACGGGTCGAGCCAGCTGGCGGCGCTGGCGGTGCCCAACTGCCGCGCCTACGACCCGGCAACCGCGGGCGAGCTGGCCGTCATCGTCGACCATGGCGCGCGCCGCATGCTCGAGGCCCGGGACGACGTCTTCTACTACCTGACGGTCGGCAACGAAAGCCTGCCGCAACCGTCGCTGCCGCCCGAGCTGCACGGCGACGTGATCCGCGGCATGGTTCGCTTTGCCGTGCACGGTCAGCCCGACGCGCCGCTGCGCGTGCGGCTGCTCGGCGCGGGCGCGCTCCTGCACGAGGCGCAGGCCGCCGCCGAGCTGCTGGTGGCCGACTGGCAGGTGGCGAGCGAGGTCTTCAGCGTCACCAGCTTCGGTGAACTCGCGCGCGAGGCGCGCGAGGCCGAGCGCTGGCACCGCCTGCACCCGACGCTGGCGCAGCCGGTGCCGCACGTGACGCGCCAGCTGGCGGGCGACGACCCGGTGATCGCGGTGACCGACTATGTCGCCGCGCTGCCGCAGGCGGTCGCGCCCTTCATCGACGCACCCTTCACCGCGCTGGGCACCGACGGCTTCGGCCGCAGCGACACGCGGCGTGCGCTGCGCCGCTTCTTCGAGGTCGACCGCCACCACGTCGCGGTCGCGGCGCTGCAGGCGCTGGCGCGCCAGGGCCGGCTGCCGGCCGAGCGTGTGCATGAGGCCATCGAGCGCTACGGGCTGGACACCGAGGCGGCGCCCCCCTGGACGCGATGAGGCCGACCCGGCTTCGGCCACGGCGAGATGCTCATGTTTCGGCCGACTGCAAGCGGGACGTTGCGGAAGTCAGCGCCCCTGAGCTGAGACTTGCCATTGAGGCGCGAGCCGAGGACAGTGGGTGCCCTTCCCCTCCATGTCCCCCGCCACCGGCTTTCGGCCGCTGGCTCCTCCTCTACTTCCGGGGAAGGGCACCCAATGTCCTCGTCCGGCGACGGGGCCTGTCTTCGGCCGTCGAACACCAGGACGGCTGCGGGCCAAGGGCGGCGGGCACCCTCCCACGGAAGTAAAGGAGGAGGGTCGCGCGCAGCGCGGCCCGGGGGAGAGAGCCCGGACACGGACAGTCCGGTGGACTGTCCGTGCCTGGCGAGCTCCCGGGGCACTGTCCCCGGGCATGGAGTGGGAGGGTGCCCGCCGCCCTTGGCTCGCTCGACGCTCGCAAGTCAGGCGCCGCACACAGCAGACCCTCGCGAATGTCTGCAACGTGCCGAGCGCAGCCGTCCCGCGCGAGACATGCGACGGCGCGTCGGCAAGCCAGGTGAGCGTACGAAGGCTTGGTCACCCGGACTTGCTCACCCCATCAGCTTCTCCGGCAGCCATGTCGCGAGTTCCGGAAACACGCACAGGATCAGGATCGCCACCACCATGCAGCCCATGAAGGGCAGCGCGCCCTTCAGGATGGTCGGCAGCTTGACGTCGGGCGTGATGCCGTTGATGACGAACAGGTTCAGCCCGACAGGCGGCGTGATGAGGCCGAGCTCCATGTTGATCGTCAGGATGACGCCGAACCAGATCGGGTCGAAGCCGGCCGACAGGATCACCGGCATCAGGATCGGCGTCGTCATCAGGATGATCGCCGCCGGCGGCAGGAACATGCCCGCGACCAGCAGCATCAGGTTGATCGCCGCCAGCACGACCCACTTGTTGACCTGCATCTCGGCGATGCCCTCGGCCACCGACTGCGTGACCTGCAGCGACGACATCATGTAGCCGAACAGGATCGAGGTGCCGATGATCAGCATCAGCATGCCCGACTCGCGCAGGCCGTCGCGGAAGATGTGCCACAGCTCGGCCGGCCGCCAGACGCGGTAGATGGTGACCACCATCACCAGGCACAGCAGCGCGCCGACGCCGGCCGCCTCCGACGGCGTCGCGATGCCGCCGTACAGTGCATAGACGACGCCGACGATCACCAGGATGAAGGGCAGCAGCCTGGGCAGCAGCTCGAGCTTCTCCTTCATCGAGTAGATGCGGTCGGCGTCGACGAGCTTGGTGCCGCGCTTCCAGCTCAGGAACAGCGCCCAGGCCATGAACAGCCCGGTCAGCAGCAGACCGGGGATGATGCCGGCGATGAAGAGGCGCCCGATCGACGTCTCCGACGCGATGCCGTACAGGATCATCGTGATCGACGGCGGGATCAGGATGCCGAGCGTGCCGCCGGCGGCGATGGCGCCGGTGGCGAGGTCGGCGTCGTAGCCGCGCTTGCGCATCTCGGGGATGCCCATCTTGCCGATCGCCGCGCAGGTGGCGGGCGACGAGCCGGTGAGCGCCGAGAACAGCGCGCAGGCGCCGATGTTGGAGATCACCAGCGAGCCCGGCACGCGGTGCAGCCAGCGCGCGAGCGCCTCGTAGAGGTCGCTGCCGGCGCGCGAGCTGGCCACCGCCGCGCCCATGATGATGAACATCGGCAGCGACACCAGCGTGAAGTCGCTCAGGCCGGCGAAGATGGTCTCGGGCACGAAGTGCACCGCATACCAGCCGTCGAAGACCACCATGAAGGCCAGCGCCACGCCGCCGAGCGCAAAGGCGATCGGCAGCCCGGTGGCGAGCACGGCGACCGTGACGACGAAAATCAGCAGGCCGATCTCGAGCGGGGTCACAAGACGCCCCTGCGCGCTGCGCGCTCCGGGGTGAGCGCTTGGGAGCGGCCCAGCGCGCTCACAGCCTGTCCTCCGCCGACAGCCCGAACGGCAGCTCGCGCTGCGTCCACACGAGCCAGATCTCGGTCAGGTACTGCAGGCACAGCAGGCCGAGCCCGACCGGCACCGACAGGTAGGGGATCCACAGCCGCGCGCGCCAGATCGACGGTGTCGTCGCGCCCGACTCCCAGACCTCCCACCACCAGGGCACGGCGGCGTAGAAGAAGAAGCCGCAGAAGGTCAGCGCGATCAGGCTGCCGACCAAGTGCAGCCGGCGCCGCCCGGGCGTGGCCAGCATCAGCGGCACGACGTCGACCGACACATGCCCGCGCGTGAGCAGGATGTAGGGCGCGCCGAGGAAGGTCGCCGCCACCAGCGCGAAGGTGACGAACTCGGTCTGCCAGATGGACGACTCGCCGAGCACCGCCCGCACGAACACCATCTGGCAGATGACGAGGATGGAGACGACGATGAGCGCGGCGGCGAAGACGCCGAAGGCGCGCGACACCGCCTGGATGACCGCCGCCCAGGCGGGCGGCGCCGCCGCCGGGCGGCTCACTGGACGCTCAGCGCCTTCTCGATCAGTTCCTTGCCGCCGGGCACCTTCTCGCCGAAGGCCTTGTACGAGGTGCGCGCGGCGACGTCACGCCAGGCCTTGGCCTCGGCGTCGGTCAGCGTGACGACCTCGACGCCGTTCTTCTTGAAGGCCTCGACCATCTTGTCGTCCAGGCCCTTGGACTCGCGCGCGAAGTACTCCTCGGACTTCTTCGCCGCCGCCGTCAGCGCCGCCTTCTGCTTGTCGTCCAGGCGGTTCCAGGCGCGATTGGAGATCAGCACCGGCTCGTACATGAACCACAGCGCATTGTCGCCGGGCGCGGTGACGCATTTGAGCTGCTCGTACAGGCGGAAGGACACGAAGCTGCCGGTCGAGGTGTCGGTGGCCTGCGCCACGCCCTGCTGCAGCGCGCTGTAGACCTCGTTGGACGGGATCGAGACGATGGAGGCACCCGCGCCGGCCCACATCTGCGCAAAGGTCGACCCGGCCGAACGCACCTTCAGCCCGGCGGCGTCCTCGGGCTTGCGGATGCACTTGTCCTTGGCGCCGAAGGCGCCGGCCAGCCAGGCGTCGGCCAGCACCCGGGCCCCGCCCTGCTCGATGATGGCCTTGATGTCCCGCATGAAGGGCGAGCCGTTCAGGCGCACCGCGTGCTCGTGGCTCTTGACCAGACCGGGCATCAGCGTCGCGCCGAACTGCGGGTGGAAGCCGGCCGCATAGTCGAGCGGAAAGGCCGTCATGTCGATCTGGCCGGTCTGCATCGCCTTCCACTGCTCGGTCGCCTTGACCAGGCTGGAGCCGGGGAAGACCTTGATCTCCAGCCCGACGTTGGCGGCCGCGACCTCGCGCGCGATGATCTGCACCATCTCGTCGCGCACGTCGCCCTTGCCGCCCGGGAACTGGTGCGAGGCCTTGAGCGTGATGTCGGCGGCCAGCGCGCTGCCGGCGGCCAGCACGCCGAGAACGCCGGCGGTGAGCGCCAACACGCTGGCTCGGCGGGGCACGCCGCCGAGAAGGGTGGTCTTGTTCATGGGCTTGTCTCCTGCGTGGTTCTTGAGGGCCGGCTGCGCCGGTCTCCCGGCAATGTAGCGTCTCGAACCCGTCAGGCGCAGGGGGCGGCGTCGTGGATATCCCTTACCGGCGCGCGGGGCGGCGCACCACCGCCGACTCGCCGCCGCGGCGGCGCAGCAGGGCGACTTCAGCGCACGCGAACGCCCGGATCGCCGGCGGCGATCTCGCCGATCTCGGCCGCCGCGGTGAAGCCGTGGCGGCGGAAGATGTCCATCACCGCGCCGACGCTGTCGGCGCTGCACGACACCAGCAGCCCGCCGCTGGTCTGCGGGTCGGTCAGCAGCGCCTGGTCCTCGGCTGCGAAGCCCTCGGGCAGGATCACGTCGCCGCCGTAGCCGGCCCAGTTGCGGCCGGAGGCCCCCGTCACCATGCCCTGGGCGGCGAGCGCGCGCACGTCCGGAAGCAGCGGCACCTTGGCCCAGTCCAGCACCACCTGCGCCTTCGCGCCGCGCGCCATCTCCAGCGCATGGCCGGCCAGGCCGAAGCCGGTGACGTCG
>CAZQPN010000044.1:6682-11771 GCA_964595215.1 uncultured Rubrivivax sp.
GCCTCGCGATTGCGCTGGGTGCCGCCGGGCACCGCTCCGCGGCGGCGATAGGCCTCCGCTTCGGCCAGTCTTGGCAGGCGGCGAAAGTCCAGCCGCGCCGCCACGCCGCTGGCCGCGCACACCTCACTGAGGTGGCCGGCAAGGCCGAAGCCGGTGACGTCGGTCAGCGCATGCACGCCGTCGAGTGCCGCCAGCTCCGGGCCGGGCGTGTTCAGCCGCGTGGCGTTGGCGATCATCTGCTCGTAGCCTGCCGGGCTGAGCTGCTCCTTCTTCAGCGCCGCGCTGAGCACGCCCACGCCGACCGGCTTGCCGAGGATCAGCCGGTCGCCGGCGCGCGCGCTGGCGTTCTTCTTGACGCGTTTGGGGTGCACCAGCCCGATCGCGACGAGGCCGTAGATGGCCTCGACCGAGTCGATCGTGTGACCGCCGGCGATCGGGATGCCGGCCGCGCGGCAGACCGCATTGCCACCCTCCAGGATGCGCCCGATGGTCTTCGTGGACAGCACGTTGATCGGCATGCCGACCAGCGCCAGCGCCATGATCGGCGTGCCGCCCATCGCGTAGACGTCGCTGATCGCGTTGGTCGCGGCGATGCGGCCGAAATCGAACGGGTCGTCGACGATCGGCATGAAGAAGTCGGTCGTCGCGATCAGCGCCTGCTCGTCGTTGAGCTGGTAGACCGCGGCGTCGTCGGCGGTCTCGATGCCCACCAGCAACTGCGGCGGCACCGGCATCGCGGTGGTGTCCTTCAGGATCTCGCTCAGCACGCCGGGGGCGATCTTGCAGCCGCAGCCGCCGCCGTGCGACAGCGAGGTGAGGCGAGGTTCGAGGGTCGTGGTCATGCGGCGGTCTCCAGGGCATCGCGCACCGCGGTGCGCAGCGTGTCGCGCTCGCGCGCGGGAACGAAGAGGGGCGCACGGCGGTCCCCCGACGCGCGCCACGCGGCCAGCATAGCGGGATCGTCGCGCGCCTGCTGGAGCAGGGCTGCCAGCGCCGCGGCGTCGCCGACCTCGAACAGCGCCGGGTGGTCTATGCCGAGCAGGCCGGTGTTGCCGGGGATGCGCGAGGCGACGACCGGCGTGCCGCTGCGCACCGCCTCCATCACCACGTGCGCACCGCCCTCCATGCGGCTGGGGTGCACCAGCAGGTGCGCGCGCTGGATGCGCGAGCGCACGTCGCGGTGCGGCAGCGCGCCGAGCCAGCGGTAGTTCGGGCAATCGCGTGCCGTCGCCTGCGCCGCCGCACCCAGCACCGGGTCGAGCGGCGCGCCGACGTGGTCGATCAGGATGTCGTCGCGCCCGCGCAGCAGGCGCGCGGCGGCGAACAGCGTCGCCGGATCCTTCTCGTCGCGCAGGTGGCCGACCATCAGCGCGCGCAGGTGGCGGGCGCTCTTGGCCAGCGGGCGCCGCGCCGCGCAGGACTGGAAGCTGACGATGCACTTGTGACGGTGCTCGGCCGGCACATCGTCGGGCGCACGCTCCTGCAGCACGATCAGCCGCCAGGCCAGCGCGAGCGAGCGCCGCGCGTCGGCGTCGACGTGGATGTCGCGGTAAAGGTCGGTCCCGGTCAGCGCCAGCAGCAGCGGGCGGCGCGGGTGCGCCGCCGCGAAGGCCGCCACCGACGGCGCCGAGCGCCGCGCGTGCAGCGCGACCAGCACGTCGTCGCGGGCACCGTCGGCGGCCTGCCAGCGGTCGACGAGGCGCACCCGATAATCGGCCGACAGCATGCGTGCCCAGCGCGACGCCGTCTGCCAGTTGCCGTTGTTGGCATCGGCCAGGTACGGTGTGACCAGGCACAGGGTCTTCTTCATCGGCAGGAGGTTAGCGCGTCGTGGGCAGGGACATCGACGAGGTCGCCGGATCGAGCGCCGCCGTGGCGAACCGGTCGGCCGCCCCGCCTGCGACGAACGCACCCGGGCTGGCCGTGCGCCACGCCGGGCCGACGGCGCTGGCCGACGCGCTGCAGTGGCAGCGCGCGCTGACGCTGCGCCTGTTCGACGCTTGGCGCGCCGTGCTGCCGGCGACGATGGAGATCCGCTACGACGAGTCGCTCAACCCGCCGCGCTGGGAGCTGGGCCACCTCGCCTGGTTCGAGGAGCGCTGGATCGGGCGCAACCCGGAACGCCTCCGCGGCCCGGCGGCCGACCCGACGGCGCCGCGCGCGGCGTCCTTGCGCCGCGACGCCGACGCGCTGTACGACTCCGGCACCATCGCCCACACGCGCCGCTGGCACCTCGACCTGCCGGATGCCGACGCGACGCTGGCCTACGCCGAGCGGGTGCGCGACCGCAGCCTGCGCCTGCTGGCCGACACACCGCGCGATGACGACGCGCTGTACTTCTTCCGTTGGGCGCTGCTGCACGAGGCGATGCACGCCGAGGCGGCGGTCTACATGGCGCAGCACCTGGCGCTGCCGATCGGCATGGCGCTGGCCGCCAGCGGGCCGGCGGCGGCGGCGCCGGACGAGGACTGGGCGCTGCCGGGCGGCAGCTTCCGCCTCGGCAGCGACGAGGTCGGCTTCGCCTTCGACAACGAGCGCCGCGCACACGCCGTCGAGCTGGCGCCGTTCGCCATCTCGCGCGCGCCGGTCACCTGGGGACGCTTCCTGCCCTTCGTCGAGGCCGGCGGCTACGACGACGAGCGCCTGTGGACGCCGGACGGCTGGGCCTGGCGCCGGCGTCACGGCAGCGACCGGCCGCGCCACCTGGCGCGCGAGGACGACGCGCCCGACGGCGCGTGGCAGCGCGCCGTGTTCGGTCAGTGGCAGCCGGTGGACCCGGACACGCCGGCGCTGCACCTGACGCGCCACGAGGCCGAGGCCTGGTGCCGCTGGGCCGGGCGCAGGCTGCCGACCGAGGCCGAGTGGGAGTGCGCCGCCACGACCGCCGCGGCGAGCGGCGAGCGCTTCGACTGGGGCCAGGTCTGGGAGTGGACCGCGAGCCCCTTCGCGCCCTACCCCGGTTTCGCCGCCGGCCCCTACCGCGACTACTCGGCGCCCTGGTTCGACGGCCGGCCGGTGCTGCGCGGGGCGTCGTTCGCCACCCCGGCCCTGCTGCGCCATCCCCGCATGCGCAACTACTTCCCGGCCTGGCGCAACGACGTCTTCGCCGGCTTCAGGACCTGCGCGGCCTGACGCCGGCGCCGGCGGGCAGCAGAGCCGGCGCGCGCACGCGCACGCGCTTGACCGGGCTGGCGGCGCCGGCGACGAGCTCGACAGCCGAGCGCGCGACGCCGAACTCGTCCGCCAGGAAGGCCAGCAGCCGCGCCGTCGCGCGGCCACCCTCGGCGACCGCGGCGATGCGCACCGACAGCCGGCCGCCGGCCACGCGCACGAAGCCGTCGCGGCGGGCGCCCGGCTTGCCCAGGATCTCGAGCACGAGGCCGTCGCCGTCCCAGCGGTAGTGCGCGGCGTCGCCCGCGTCGGCGTCGGCCCTGACTTGATCCTTGGCGTCGGCGGCCGCGGCCACGCGTCGCGCCACGGCCACCGCCCGGGCGGCCGTCAGGCCTGCGCCGCGAACACCGCGAACCACTCGCGTGCGTCGGTCCAGCCGGTCACGCGGCCGAAACCGGCGTCGCGCAGCAGGGCCTCGAAGTCCCGGCGGCGGTACTTGTAGGAGTTCTCGGTGTGGATGCGCTCGCCGGCGGCAAAGCGGCGCCCGCCACCCGGCCAGCGCACGGCCAGCGCCTCGCGCGCCTGCAGGTGCATCTCGATGCGCGAGGCCGCCTCGTCGAAGAAGGCCACGTGCGCCCACTGCCGGGGGTCGAAGTCGGTCCCCAGCCGCGCGTTGACGTTGCGCAGCAGGTTGAGGTTGAAGGCCGCGGTGACGCCCAGCGCGTCGTCGTAGGCCGGCTCGAGCACCGCGCGCGGCTTGACCAGATCGACCCCGATCAGCAGCGCCCCGCCCTCGCAGGCCTCGTGCACGCGCCGCAGGAAGGCCAGCGCCTCGTCGGGCGTGAAGTTGCCGATGCTCGAGCCGGGGTAGAACAGGTTGCGCGGGCCGGGGTCCACCTGCGACGGCAGCGCCAGCCCGGCGGTGAAGTCCATGCCGATGCCGAGCATCGGCAGCGCCGGGAAGCGCTGCTGCAGCCGCTCCAGCGCCTCGCGCACGAAACCGACCGAGATGTCCACGGCCACGTACTGCGACGGCTGCAGCGCTTCGAACAGCGCCGCCGCCTTGCAGCAATTGGCGGCGCCCAGGTCGACCAGCGGGCGGGCGGTGCCGCAGGCCGCGGCCATGGCGTCGCGATGGGCGGCGAAGACCTCGGCCTCGGTGCGCGTCGGGTAGTACTCGTCGAGCCAGGTGATGGCGTCGAACAGGCTGGAGCCCAGCGGGCCGTAGAGGAACTTGGGCGACACCTGCGCGGTGGGGGCGGTCAGCCCCTGCGCCAGCTCGGCGCGCAGCACGGCGTCGTCCTCGAGCGCCAGCTGCAGGAACGCCGGCGCGGCAATCGTCGGAGGCGGCATGCGCTGCACTCTACCAGCCGCGGCGCCCGGCCCACGCAGCCGCGGGCAGCCGGTGCGCGGCGCAGGGCCGCGGCCCGGGTCCCCTGCAGCGCGCCGCAGCTTGCGCTGTAATGGAGCCCCATTCCACCCTCGAACGGAGTCAGCCATGCTCGACCTCAGCCCCTCTCGCACCTTCAAGGCCCTGATGACCTGCGCGCTGCTCGCGTTCGGCGCCTTGTCGCACGCGCAGCAGCTGCTGCGCGTGACGACCATCCCCGAGGAAGCCGCCACCGAGCAGGTGCGCAAGTTCGGCCCGCTGGCGACCTACCTGGAGCAGCAGCTGGGCATGAAGGTCGAGTTCACGCCGGTCAGCGACTACCCGGCCGCGGTCGAGTCGCTGGTCAACAAGAAGGTCGACGTCGTCTGGTTCGGCGGCTTCACCTTCGTGCAGGCCAACCTGCGCTCGGGCGGCAAGGTGATCCCGATCGCGCAGCGCGAGGAGGACACGCGCTTCCAGTCGGTCTTCATCGCCAAGACCGACTCCGGCATCAAGGGCCTGGCCGACATGAAGGGCCGTCAGGTCAGCTTCGGCTCGCAGAGCAGCACCTCGGGGCACCTGATGCCGCGCAAGTTCTTCATGGACGAA
>CAZQPN010000045.1:0-11711 GCA_964595215.1 uncultured Rubrivivax sp.
CGACATCGAGCGCTTCTACCGCTACGGCCTGCTGACCAACCCGAAGCTCATGGTCTACAAGCCCTGGCTCGACCAGCGCTTCATCGACGAGCTGGGTGGCCGCAAGGAGATGAGCGAGTACCTCATCGCCCACGGCTTCGACTACAAGATGTCGGTCGAGAAGGCCTACAGCACCGACAGCAACATGCTCGGTGCCACCCACGAGGCCAAGGACCTGGAGTACCTCGACAAGGGCGTGAACATCGTCAACCCGATCATGGGCGTGGCGTTCTGGAAGCCCGAGGTCGACGTCAAGGCCGAGACGGTGAGCGTGCGCTTCGACGAGGGCCGCCCGGTGGCGCTGAACGGCCGCACCTTCAAGGACGAGGTCGCGCTGTTCGACGAGGCCAACCGCATCGGCGGGCGCCACGGCCTGGGCATGTGCGACCAGATCGAGAACCGCATCATCGAGGCCAAGAGCCGCGGCATCTACGAGGCCCCGGGCATGGCGCTGCTGCACATCGCCTACGAGCGCCTGGTGTGCGGCATCCACAACGAAGACACGATCGAGCAGTACCGCATCAACGGCCTGCGCCTGGGCCGGCTGCTCTACCAGGGCCGCTGGTTCGACCCCCAGTGCCTGATGCTGCGCGAGACGGCGCAGCGCTGGGTCGCGCGCGCGATCACCGGCGAGGTCTGGGTCGAGCTGCGGCGCGGCAACGACTATTCCATCCTCGACACCCAAAGTCCCAACCTGACCTACGCGCCGGAGCGCTTGTCGATGGAGAAGGTCGCCGGCGCCTTCACGCCGGCCGACCGCATCGGCCAGCTGACGATGCGCAACCTCGACATCGCCGACACGCGCGACAAGCTCGGCGTCTACACGCGCACCGGGCTGCTTGGGCGCGGCAGCGAGGGCTCGATCCCGCTGCTGTCGGCGGCCACCGGCGAGGCCGACGGCACGGCCGAGTGATGCCGCCGCGCCGCGCCGCGGGTCTGGCGGCGGCGCTGGGGTTGGCGCTGGCCGGATGTGGCGCGTCGCCCGACGCCGCTGCGCCGATCGCCGCGCCAGTCGCTGCCGTTGTGGCCGGCGCCGCGAACGGCGGCCCATCGCCCGACGCCTGCCGAGCCGGCCAGCGGGCGCAGCCCGTGGTCGTCGGTTCGGGGGCCCCCGGCGACCCGGCGCTGCCCGAGCCGGCCTCAGGCTACCGCCTGGGTCTGCGGGCGCTGCAGGCGCCGCGCTTCGCCGTCGTCGCCGCCCACCCGCTGGCCACGCGCGCCGGCTGTGCGGTGCTCGCTGCCGGTGGCAGCGCAGCGGACGCGGCGGTGGCCGTGCAGGCGGTGCTCGGCCTGGTCGAGCCGCAGTCGTCGGGCCTCGGTGGCGGCGCCTTTGCGCTGCACTTCGATGCCGCGACGGGCGTCGTCACCTCCTACGACGGCCGCGAAGCCGCGCCCGCGGCGGCGACCGGGGACGACCTGCGCTGGATCAACGCCATGGACCGGCGCGCACCGCTGCCCGACGTGCGTGCCAGCGGCCGCTCGATCGGCGTGCCGGGCGTGCTGCGGCTGCTCGAGGCGCTGCATGCCGACCACGGCCGCCAGCCCTGGGCCGGCCTGTTTGACGATGCCGTCGCGCTGGCCGAGGGCGGGTTCGCGATCGGCGGCCGCATGGCCGACGCGATCGCCGCGGCACGCGAGCCGTTGCGGCGCGATGCCGACGCCGCGACGACCTTCCTCCGCCCCGACGGGTCGCCGCGCGCCCTGGGCGGGCGCCTGCGCAATCCGGCCTACGCCGACACGCTGCGGCGCATCGCCGCCGGGGGCGCCGACGTGTTCTATCGCGGCCCGATCGCCGACGACATCGTCGACGAGGTGGCGCGGCGCTCGTCAGCGCCGGGCGCGGCCGCAACGGACGGCGCGGCCGGGGCGGTCGAGTTCACGCCCGGCCGCATGACGGCGGCCGACCTCGCGCACTACCGCGCGCTCCGGCGCGACCCGGTGTGCCACCCCTACCGGCGCTGGATCGTCTGCGGCATGGGGCCGCCGTCGTCGGGCGGCCTCGCGGTCGCGCAGGCGCTCGGTGTGCTCGAAGGCTTCGACCTCGCCGCGCTCGCGCCGGTGGCGCCGGACGGCGAGGGCGGCGTGCCCGATGCACGCGCGATGCACCTGCTCGCCGAGGCGCTGCGGCTGGCCTTCGCCGACCGCAACCGCTGGGTCGCCGACACCGACTTCGTGCCGCTGCCCGGTCGTGGCGTGCCGACACTGCTGGACGCGGCCTACCTGCAGCGCCGCGCCGCGCTGGTCCGCCCCGACGCCAGCCTGGGCCGCGCGCCGCCGGGGCGCTTCGACGGGTTGGGCGCACGCGGGAGCAGCGACCACGAGGGGCGCGGCACGTCGCATGTCTCCATCGTCGACGCGCGCGGCAACGCGGTGTCGATGACGACGACGGTGGAGAGCAGCCTGGGCGCGTGGCGCATGGTGCGCGGCGTCGTGCTGAACAACCAGCTGACCGACTTTTCGCCCGAGCCGTCCGACGCCGACGGGCCGATCGCCAACCGGCTGCAGGGCGGCAAGCGGCCGCGCAGCTCGATGGCGCCGACGCTGGTCTTCGAGCGCCGTGCCGACGGCACGCGCGGCGCGCTGCACATGGTCGTTGGGTCGGTCGGCGGGCCGACCATCATCGCCCACGTGCTCAAGAGCCTGGTCGGCGTGCTCGACTGGGGGCTGGACGCGCAGCAGGCGGCAGCCTTCGTCAACCTGGCCACCTTCAATACGCCGCTGACCGTCATCGGCGCGGAGCATCCACACGTCGACGCGCGCGACGACGGACGCGCCGATCCGCTCGCCACCGCGCTGCGCGCGCGCGGCCACGACGTGCGGCTGTTTGCGCAGCCCAGCGGCCTTGCGCTGATCGTGCGCGACGCCGCGCACGGCGGCTGGCAGGCGGGCGTCGATCCTCGGCGCGAGGGGTTGGCGTTGGGCGACTGAAGCGGCCTTGCGATTGACGCCATGGGGGCCGCCGTTCTTGTCCTGGTGGCCGTGTTCGGCCGAGGGCAGACCGTCGCGGCCGGCTTGGTCGCCGGACGATCGAACGCCGGTGCGCCCGGGCGGTGAGCCGCCGAGCGACTCGGCCGTGGCTGCTCAGCCGGCAGCGGCTGCCAGCGGCCCCTTGGCGCGCAGCCGCCCGACGTCCAGCCCGCGCCAGTTGCGCAGTCCGACGTCGGTCAGGGCGGCGACCAGCGCCGCGTCCTCGCCCGCCAGCGGCAGCAGGCGCTGGAGCACCGCGGCCATCGCGACCTCGACCGCGCGTGCGTTGTTGCCGTCGTCCATCTTGATCGCCACGCCCAGGCCGAGCTCGGGCAGCGCGGCGCAGTACACGCCCTCGGCGCCGACCTTGCAGCAGACGCGCTCGCCGAGCTGGCGCATCACGCGGGTGTCGAAGCGTCCGCTGCCGGCGACCATCTCCGGGGCGGCCGCGATGGCGCGGCGCAGCCGCAGCGCGGCGCGCGCGTGGTCGGCCGACAGGCCCTGGCCGCTGGCCACGCGCGCGAAGCCGAGCGCCAGGTGGCGCAGCGGGATCGCATAGGTAGGGATCGAGCAGCCGTCGGTGCCACGCGCGCTGTGCGCGAGGTCCCAGCCGGTGGCCGCCTGCAGCGCCGCCGAGACCTCGCGCATCACCGGATGGTCGTGCTGCACATAGCCCGACAGGAAACGCCGGCGCGCGCCGGCGTCGTCGGATCCCGCCATCAGGCAGCCCAGGCAGGCGAAGCCGGCGTGCTTGCCCGAGCAGTTGTTGTGCAGCGGGCCCGGCTCGCCGCCGCTGCGTGCCAGCGCCTTCGTCGCCGGGTCGTGGCTCGGCCAGTGGGCGCCGCACTCGAGCACGCCGTCGTCGAGCCCGGCCTTGGCGAGCATCGCCGCCGCGGCGGCGACGTGCATCGGCTCGCCGCCGTGCGAGGCGCAGGCGAGCGCGAGTTCGGCGTCGGTCAGCCCGAGCGCGTCGGCCGCGCCGCTGGCAACCAGCGGAAGGGACTGCAGCAGCTTGACCGCCGAGCGCGGAAAGACCGGGCGGTCGACGTCGCCGATCGCGGTGTGCACGGCCCCGCTGGCGTCGACGACGGCGACCGCGCCGCGGTGGCAGGACTCGGGCGCGCCGCCGCGCAGCGCCTCGACGAGGACCGGGTTGCAGGAGACAGGGGAGGGCGCGTCGACGTTCATGCGCTGCACTGTAGCCGGCGGGGCGGCCGCACCCACACCGGCGCGCCGACAATGCGGCATGCCGCCGACCGCCCTGGCGCTGGTGCTCGCTGCCGCGCTGCTGCACGCGACCTGGAACATCGCCGCCAAGAAGGCCGGCGGCGGCGACGCCTTCATGCTGATGGGCGCGGCGATGGCCGGGGTGATCTGGGCGCCGCTGGCGCTCTGGCTCGGTGCCGACGAGCTGGCCCGCTGGGGCGCGCGCGAGTGGGGTTTCGCGCTCGGCAGCGCGGTCGTCCATCTCTTCTACTTCCGCGCCCTGCTGCGCGGCTACCGCGAAGCCGATCTGACCGTCGTCTACCCGGTCGCGCGCGGGTCGGGCCCGCTGATCACCGTCGTCGCGGCGGTGCTGCTGCTCGGCGAGCCGCTGACCTGGTCCGGCGGGCTCGGCGCGCTGGCGGTGTGCTGCGGCGTCTTCGTGCTCGCCGGCGGGCCGCGCCTGTGGCGGTCGGCGCACGATCCGGCGCAGCGGGCCCGCGTCGTGGCCGGATTGCGCTGGGGCGCGCTGACGGGGGTGTTCATCGCCGCCTACTCGGTGCTCGACGGCGTCGCGGTGAAGGTGGTGGCGATGTCGCCGATCCTGCTGGACTGGATGTCGCAGTGCCTGCGCGTGCCCTTCCTCGTCCCGGGGCAGTGGCGCGACCGTACCGGCTTCGTGACCGCCTGCCGCACGCAATGGTGCCACGCACTGGTCGGCGCAGTGCTGTCGCCGATCGCCTACGTGATGGTGCTGTATGCCGTCACGCTGGCGCCGCTGTCGCACGTGGCGCCGGCGCGCGAGGTGTCGATGTTGTTCGCCGCGCTGCTCGGTGGGCGGCTCCTCGGCGAGTCCGACCGCGGGCTGCGACTGGCCGGGGCGGCGTTGATCGCCGCCGGCGTGATCGCGCTGGCGGCCGGTGGCTGATCGCCGCAGCGGGCCGGCGCGCGCGGCTCAGGGTTCGCGCCGCTCGGGGATCTCGCGCACCTCGGTGACCTCGACGTCGACGACGTCGGGCGCATCGCCGCGCCTTCCGTCGGCCGTGCCGGCCGCGCCTCGGCGTTGCCATTGGGTGTGGCGCCAGCTGAACGTCACCGGTGACGGGGCGCGACCCCTCAGGCGCGCCCACAGCAGCAGGCCCCCGGCCGCGGCGGCGCCGACGAGCAGCGCGCCGAGCATCAGCAGCAGCCCGGCGAGCGCGAACACGCCGGCCGCCACGGCGCCGACGGTGCGGGTCAGGATGCGGCCGATGCCGCTGGCAGGCGAGGATGAAGTCATGGTCATCAAGGTCCGATCCTGCGGGGGGGCCGGTGGTTCCCCGCCAGGCGCCGTTGCCGCGATGGTCCCATCATGACGCAAGCCGTGCCGCGCCACGAGACTGGCGACGCTCGCAAGGAAACGCCGGGCCGCCCCCGGTTTCCCGGTCCCCCGCGGCCGGTCGGGTGCGGCCCGCCACGGGGCACTCACATCGCACGGAACAGGTGCACGTAGGCGCGGCTGACCGGCAGCTCGTGTGGCAGGCCGCGCAGGCGCAGGAAGAGCCGGCTCGCCTCGTCGCGCCGCGTGCCTTCGACGAAGGCGAGGTTGACCAGCGTCGAGCGGTGCACCTGCACGAACTGCGTCGGGTCGAGCTGCGCCGCGAGGTCGACGATGGGCGTGCGGATCAGGTGCTCGGCGCCGGCGGTGTGCACGCAGGTGTACTTGTCGTCGGCGCGAAAGCAGATGACGTCGTCGACCGCGATCTGGTGCGTCAGCTCGCCGACGCTGGCGCGCACCCAGCGCAGGCGCGGCGCACCCGCCGCCGGCATCGGATTCGGCAGCAGGCGCTGCAGAGCGGCGGCCAGGCGCGCGTCGTCGTCCGGCGGCGCGGGCAGCGCCCGCTGCAGGCGCTCGACGGTGCGCGCCAGCCGCTCGGCCTTGACCGGCTTGAGCAGGTAGTCCAGCGCCTGGCGCTCGAAGGCCTCGACCGCGTAGGCGTCGTAGGCGGTGACGAAGACGACACGCGTCGCGCCCTCGATGCCCTGCGCCACCTCCAGCCCGGTCAGCCCCGGCATCTGGATGTCGAGGAAGGCGACGTCGGGTTGCAGCGCGGCGATCTGCGCCGCCGCCTCGATGCCGTGGCGCGCCAGCGGCGCGAAGTCCAGGTCCGGCCACAGCGCGGCCAGCTGCTGCTGCAGGTGACGGGCCAGCGCGGGCTCGTCGTCGGCGATCAGGGCCAGGGTCATGGCTGCGTGGCGGTGGACGAGAAGGGCAGCCTCAGCGTGGCACGGGTGCCGGGTTGCAGCGGCTCGATGGCGAGCCAGGCCGCGTCGCCGTAAAGGGCGCGCAGCCGCTGGCGGATGTTGTCCAGCGCGATGCCGTTGCCCGGGCCGCGGCGCTTCGGCGCCTGCGGCCCCAGGCCGTCGTCGCTCACGGTCAGCAGCAACTCGCCGTCCTGGCGCCGCACCTCGATGCGCAGCCGGCCGCCATCGATCTTGGGCTCCAGGCCGTGCTGGATCGCGTTCTCCACCAGCGGTTGCAGCAGCAGCGGGGGCAGCGCCGCGTCGCGGCTGGCGGCATCAGCGTCGATGGAGAACTGCAGCCGGTCCTCCATGCGCAGCTGCAGCAGTCGCAGGTAGGCCTCGGCCAGCTCCAGCTCGCGCCCGACGCTGCTGCGGTCGGTGCGCAGGTTGGCCAGCGTCGCGCGCAGGTAGTCGGTGAACGACTCCAGCATCTGCCGGGCGCGCTGCGGCTCGACGTCGATCAGCGTCAGCACGCCCGCCAGGGTGTTGAACAGGAAGTGCGGCTCCATCTGCGCCTGCAGCAGCCGCAGCTGGGCCTCGACGGCGCGCTTCTCTGCCAGCGCCTGCTTGGCGCGCGCGCTGAAGACGAGAAAGAAGACGAAGCTGGCCAGCGCGGCGACGACCGCGCTGCTGACGACCTCTGCGGCGTTCATCGCGCGCACCCACCGGGCCACGTCCTGACCGACCAGCCAGACGCCCAGCGGCCAGCCCACGATCACGCCGGACAGCGGGATGGCGATGAAGAAGGCCGCGCGGCCGCGGTCCGAGAAGCCACGGATGCGCGCCCTGCCGACCAGCGGGATGATCGCCAGGAACATCAGGTGGATCAGCACCGCGATCGTCAGCGTGACGGCGAAGTTGACCCGGTACCAGCGCCACCAGACGCCGCCGTCGAGCCAGAGGCCGGGGTTGCGCCCCGCGCCGACGGCGATGCCCAGGAGCGTGAAGCCGAGCGCCACGACGACCGCAAAGACGAGGGTCCACAGCCACTGCAACCAGGAGGGGGTCGTGGGGTCGAGATCGTTGTCGATCCACTCGCGCCAGGACCGGCGCAGGACGTCGGCGTTGACTGTCATGGCCGGCAGTGTAGGCAGCGCGCCCGGCGCGGCGCGGCCGCCGTGCGACGGATCGACAGCCGTGGCGACGAACCGCAAGCGCCACCGGCCGGCTGGCCGGGGCCGCCGCCGTCCCTACAATCTCGCCACCACAGGAGGAGGCAGCGCTTCATGAAAGTCAACCCGTCCGTCTTCAAGGCCTACGACATCCGCGGCGTCGTCGGCAAGACGATCGACGAGCGCTTCGCGCTGCACCTGGGGCGCGCCTTCGGCAGCCAGGCGCTGGCCGAGGGCGAGCGCGCGGTGGCGGTGGGACGCGACGGGCGGATGTCCGGCCCCGGGCTGGTGGCGGCGCTGGTGCGCGGGCTCAAGTCCACCGGGCTGGACGTGGTGGACCTGGGCGCGGTGACGACGCCGATGGTCTACTACGTCGCGGCCACGCGCGGCGAGCACGGCTGCCGCAGCGCGATCCAGGTCACCGGCAGCCACAACCCGAAGGACTACAACGGCTTCAAGATGGTGCTGGCCGGGCGCGCGATCTACGGCGACGAGATCCAGGCCCTGCGCCGGCGCATCGAGTCGCAGGACTACGCTGTCGGCAAGGGCCGCAGCGCGACGATGGACATCGTGCCAGAGTACGCGGCGCGCATCGCCGGCGACGCGAGGCTCGCGCGGCCGATGAAGATCGTCGTCGACTCGGGCAACGGCATCCCGGGCGCGAGCGCCCCGGCCATCCTGCGTGCCATCGGCTGCGAGGTGCGCGAGCTCTACAGCGAGGTCGACGGCGACTTCCCGAACCACCACCCCGACCCGAGCAAGCCGGAGAACCTGGCCGAGCTGATCGAGACGGTGCGCACGACCGACGCCGAGCTCGGCCTGGCCTTCGACGGCGACGGCGACCGGCTGGGCGTCGTGACCAAGGACGGCAAGATCATCTACCCCGATCGCCAGCTGATGCTGCTGGCGACCGACGTGCTGTCGCGCAATCCCGGCGGCACGGTGATCTTCGACGTCAAGTGCACGCAGCGCCTGGCGCCGGCGATCCGCGCCGCCGGCGGCGTGCCGCTGATGTGGAAGACCGGGCATTCGCTGGTCAAGGCCAAGATGCGCGAGGTCGGCGCGCCGATCGCCGGCGAGATGAGCGGCCACATCTTCTTCGGCGAGCGCTGGTACGGCTTCGACGACGCCACCTACACCGCGGCGCGCATGCTCGAGATCCTGTCGCGATCGAAGAACCCGAGCCGGGTGCTCAATGCGCTGCCGACCAGTTTCAGCACGCCCGAGCTGAACGTGCCGTGCGCCGAAGGCGAGCACCACGAGGTGGTGGCCGAACTGCAGGCGCGCGTCGCCGACGGCAGGCTCGCCTTCCCGGGCGGCGAGGTGGGCACCATCGACGGGCTGCGCGTCGACTACGCCGACGGCTTCGGCCTGATCCGCGGCTCGAACACGACGCCGGTGCTGGTGCTTCGCTTCGAGGGCCACACCCGGAAGGCCTTGAAGCGCATCGAGACCGACTTCATGGCCGCGCTGCGCCGCGTCAAGCCCGACGCGCAGGTCGCGGCGGCGGCGCATTGACGTTCTGCGGCAGGGCGGCGGCGCCTTGGAAGGTGGTTTCTGGCCCGTTGCCGACATTGAACGTCGGCATTGACTGCGCGTGCCACGGTCGCGCGAGCCGAGGACAGCGGGTGCCCTTCCCCTCCATGTCCCCCGCCAGCGGCCTTCGGCCACTGGCTCCTCCTTTACTTCCGGGGAAGGGCCCCCGCTGTCCTCGGCAGTCCACCGCGGCGGTGTTCGACCGTCGAAGACAAGAGCGGCTGCAGGCCAAGGGCGGCGGGCACCCTCCCACGGAAGTAAAGGAGGAGCGGCGGGCGCAGCCCGACGCGGGGGACATGGAGTGGGAGGGTACCCGCCGCCCTTGGCGCGCCAGTCCGTCGAACGTCATCAGCGGCAGACAGCGGACGGTCGTGAAGGGCCGCATCGGGCCGGTACCGTTCATCTGCACCAGGGAAGATCGCCCGTCCGCGTTCACCGCAAGGCGATCCTGACGGCGGCAGGCCACCGGCCCATGGTCGACTTCCTCTACTCGTTGGCGGCGCACCTGTTGCGTCTGGTGGCGTGGCCGACGCTGTGGTGGCTGGGGCGCCGCACGCCGGCGTTCCGTGAGCGCTGGGACGAGCGGCGTGCCCGCGCGCCGTTCCCGGCCAGCCACGCCGGCGGCATCGTCGTGCACGCGGTGTCGATGGGCGAGGTGGCCGCGGCCACGCCGCTGGTCGAGGGCCTGCTGGCCGCACGGCCGGACTTGCCGCTGACCTTCACCTGCACCACACCCACCGCGTCGGGGCTGATCCGCGAGCGCTTCGGCGACCGCGTGCACCACTGCTACCTGCCGTTCGACACGCCGGGTGCGGTGCGGCGCTTCCTGGATGGCGCGGCGCCGCGCCTGCTGGTGGTGATGGAGACCGAGCTGTGGCCCAACCTGCTGCGACTGGCGCAGGCGCGTGGCACGGCGGTCGTCGTCGCCGGCGCACGGCTGTCGGAGCGCTCGGCGCGGCGCTACGCGCGCTGGCCGTTGCTGACCGGGCCGCTGCTGGCGCGCGTCGACCGTCTGCTGGTCCAGGACGCCGCCGCGCGCGAGCGCTTCCTGGCCCTGGGCGCGCCGCCGGCGCGCGTCGAGGTCACCGGCAGCCCCAAGTTCGACACCCCGCCGGCGGCGGACAGCGGCGCGCTGCGCGAGCGCTTCGAGGCGATGACGGCCGGCCGTCGGGTGTGGGTCGCCGCGAGCACGCACGAAGGCGAAGAGGTGCTGGTGCTCGACGCGCTGGACGTGCTGCGCGGGCGCTGGCCGGACCTGCTGCTGGTGCTGGTGCCGCGCCACCCGCAGCGCTTCGACGCGGTGGCCGCGCTGCTCGACCGCCGCGGCCTGGCCTGGCAGCGGCGCAGCGCGCTCGCCGACGGCGCCGTCTGCGATCGTGCGACGGCGGTGCTGCTGGGCGACACGATGGGCGAGCTGCGCGCCTGGTACGGCGTGGCCGAGATCGCCTTCGTCGGCGGCACCCTGGTGCCGCGCGGCGGCCACAGCCCGCTCGAGGCCATGCCCTTCGGCACGCCGGTGGTCAGCGGGCCGCACGTGTTCAACTTTGCCGAGGTCTTCGGCGCGCTGCGTGCCGCCGACGCCGTCTGCCAAGTCGCGGACGCCAGCGCGCTGGCACCGGCGCTGCAGACGCTGTTGGCCGACCCGGCCGCGGCGCGCGCGATCGGCGGGCGTGCCAGGGCCTGGCACGACGGCCAGCGCGGCGCGGGCGCGCGCAGCGTGGCGGTGATCACGGCGCTGCTGGCCAGTCTGCCGCCGATGGTGGCGCGGCGCGACGGCGCCTGGCGGCTGCGCGCCGACGGCGAGCGCTGTGCGGACGCTACCGCCTTGCGGCTGGCGCCGCAGGGCTGGCCTGAGCAGACCCCGGTCCAAGGCAGCGGTCGCGGCAGCGCCTGGTTCGTTGCCGACGGGCCTGGTGCCGACGATGTGCATGGCGATCCGGACGGCGCTCCGGGCGCTGGCCGGGCGCGGGCGAGCGGCGACGCGAACCGCATCGCGAAGAACGCTGGGACCGGTGCCGGAGGCGGCGCTGGGACCGGCGCTTCGACGGGCTCCGCAAGCGGCGGCCTCGCCGGCGTGCTGCGCCACTACCGACGCGGTGGCCGCGTCGGGCGCTGGCTCCGCGACCGCTACCTTCGTGTGCCGCTCGCGGCCACGCGACCGTTGGCCGAGTTCGCGGTGCTGCGCCGGCTGCGTGCCGTCGGCCTGCCGGTGCCGCGGCCGCTGCTGGCCGGCGTGCGGCGCGGCGGTCTGTTCGACCGCGGCGCCATTGTCGTCGAGCGCATCCCGCAAGCGCGTGACCTGGCGCAGCGGCTGCACGCGGTGCCGCTGGCGCCGGCGCAGTGGCGCGCCGTCGGCGCGGCCATCGGGCGGCTGCATGCCGCCGGTGTCCATCATCGCGACCTGAACTGCCGCAACCTGCTGCTCGATGCCGATGACCGGCCGTGGGTCATCGACCTCGACGGCTGCGAGGTGCGCGCCACGGGCGACTGGGCCGAGGCCAACCTGGCGCGCCTGGAGCGATCGCTGCGCAAGGAGGCCGGCCTGCGCGCGGCCGCCGGCCTGCCCTGGCA
>CAZQPN010000046.1:0-11691 GCA_964595215.1 uncultured Rubrivivax sp.
CAGAGCCTGTGGCGGGCGGCGCAGTGCCTGCCCGCCGGCTGGCGCCGACAGGGCCGCGGCGTGCAGCGGCGCGGCCTCAGACATCGAGCCGGGCCAGGAACAACTGCCGCACGGCACGCCAGGCCTGCCAGCCCAGCGGCTCGGGCGGCAGGTCGAGTCGGACATAGGCGCGCGCACCCAGCGGGGCCGGTGGCAGCTCGCCGAGCAGCTCGATGTCGAACTGGAAGAAGCGGTTGAGCGCGCGTCGGCCTTCGCCGTCGCGCGGGTCGAGCGCGATCGTGCCCCCGCCCTCGATGGCCAGCGCACGGCTGGGCAGCACTTGGCTGCCGGCCGGGACCTCGCGCACGATGCGCGCTTGCAGGACGCGGTCGAGCGTCGGTGCCAGCCGCACGTCGACCGCCCGCACCCCGCCGCGCAGCGGCTCGACCTCTTCTTGCGGCACGACCACGCGTACCAGTCGGTGCTCCGGCTGCGCCACATAACCGAGCAGGTCGCCTTTGCGCAGGTAGCGGCCCGGCAGGTCCTCCGCCCGCGGCACGACCACCGTGCCCGGGGTCCGCGCGGCCACGCGGCGCTGCGCCAGGTCCTCGTGCAGGCGGTCCAGCGCCGCCTGCTCGGCCTCCAGCGCCTGGCGTGCGAGTTCGGCCTGGGCGCGGTCGTTGAAGCGCAGGCTGTCCCAGCGCGCCTGGGCCTCGTCCACACGCGCGGACTGGGCCGCGATCTGCGCATCGAGCTGCCGGTCCTCGGTGAAGGCCACCACCGTGTCGACCCCAACGGCCGCACCCGGCGCCACGTGCAGCGCGCTCACGAAGCCGGCTGTCTGCACGCGCAGCTGGGCATCGTCGGGCACCCAGACCACGCCCTGCACCATGGCGCGATGCGGTGCCGGCAGCGCGAACAGCACCAGCGCGGCCACGCCCAGCGCGGCGGCGCTGACCACGATCGCCCGCCCACGTCGTGCCGCCAGTACTGGCGCGTCGAGCAGGTGCCACACGCCCTTGAGCAGCGGCCAGACCAAGCCCTGCGCCAGCGCCCACACCGCCATCAGCACGCCGACGACGAAGAACTTGGTGGCCACGAACAGCGCGATCGAGACCATCACGAACAGCCGGTAGGTCGCGGCCAGCGGCGTGTAGGCCACCAGCCAGCCGCGCTCGCCCGGACCCAGGCGTGCCGGCTGCACGCGGTCGGAGCCGAACAGGCGCCGATCGATGCCGTCCACCCACAGTCGCTGCGATCGCTTGGCGAGATTGGGCATCTCCAGCCAGTCGCACAGGATGAAGTAGCCGTCGAACTTGAGCAGCGGGTTGAGGTTGAAGAGCACGGTCGAGACGCCAGCGATCAGCATCACGTTGAAGCAGATCGCGCGCGCCAGGCCCGGCTCGAGCAGCACCCAGACGAACATCGCCAACGCCGCCAGCGCCGTCTCGACCAGCATGCCCGCGGCGCCGACGAGCGCCCGATCGCGGCGCGAGCGGAAGGCGTTGGCGGCGCTGCTGTCGATGTAGGGGATGGGCGTGAGCACCAGCAGCATGACGCCGATCTCGTGCACCTCGCCGCCGCGTGCGCGCGTCGCGAACGCGTGGCCCAGTTCGTGCAGCAGCTTGACGACGGGGAAAGTCAGCCACAGCAGCAGCAGGTTGCCGGCCGACAGCACGCGGTCGGACAGGTTGTCCGTCAGCTCGTCCCAGTGCATCCCGGCCAGCACCAGCGCCGGTGGCACCAGCAGCAGCCACAGCACGGCGCCCGGCCAGTGCCACATCCAGCGGACTGCGGGCAACCAGCGGCGCAGAAAGGCATCCGGGTCCCACAGCGGGATGCGGATGAACAGCGGGCTGGCGATGCGTGAGAGCTTGCGCGAGCGCTCGGTCTTGTCATGGCGCTCGAGCAGCTCGGCGCTGTCGGGCGTGACGTCGCACTGCACCAGGTCGCCGGCATGCAGCTGCCCCAGCAGTTCGATCAATTCGTCCTGGCTCGGCGCGTCGTCGCCCAGGCGCTCCAGCGCGAAGGACCAGATCTCGTCGAGCGTGTGGTGACCGTCCATGCGGCCGATCAGCAGATAGGTCTGCGGGGTGAATCGGTGTACCCGGCCGGACGCGGCGTCGCGCACCACGTACCACGACTCGCCGCGGTAGCGGTGGCGGCTCACGCTGGCCGCGCCGGACAGCCGCGGCCGCAGGCCGCTGACGCGGTACCAGGCGTTGCTGAACGGGCTGTCGGACATGGCAGGCGTCTGCGGTTGGCGCGCGCCTCAGGGCAGCCAGCGCCACGCGGCCAGGCGCATCCAGTCGAGCAGCGGGTGCGTCCAGACCCACCACACCTCTCGCTCGCCGGCGGCGACCTTGCCCACGCCCTCCATGCCGGGGCGCAGCGCCGGCGGCGGCTCGACGAGCTGCGCCTCGACGCGGAACACGTTGCTGCCGTCGCGCGTCTCCGACACCGCCGTCACGTTGCTCACCGTGAAGCCCAGCGGATCACGCACCAGGCCGGCGAGCACGAGCTGCCCGCCCTGCCCGACGGCCACCTGACCGACGTCGCGTTCGTCGACGTAGAGCACGACCCGGTAGGCGTCCAGCGGCGCGATCTCGAACAGCGTCTCGCCGACGTCCACCGGCGAGCCCAGCATCTGCGACAGGTCGCCCGAGACCACCAGCCCGTCGATCGGCGCCGTGATGCGCGCGCGCGTCAGCTTCTCGTCCACCAGGTCCAGCTGCGCCTGCGCCTGGCGCATCTGTGCCGCGAACTGCACCACCGACGGCCGCTCGTGCTTCGCCAGCGCATCGCGGTGCTTCTGCGCCGCCTGCTCCAGCTCGCTGCGCCAGCGCACCTGCTCGAGCCTCAGGTCGCGCTCGTCGAGCGACGCCAGCAGCTGCCCGCGCTCGACCGTGGCGCCGGCGCGCACCGGTGCCTCGGCGATGTAACCGCGGAAGGGCGCCACCGCGGCGCGCTGGATCTCGCCCTCGATGACTGCCTGCGCCGTCACGCGGTAGTCCTGCTGCACGAGCACCAGGGCCGCCACCACCGCTGCCGCGATCGCGGTGCCAAGCTTCCAGCGCGCGTGGCCGCGCTGCGTCAGCCGAACCCAGAGCCCGCGCACGCCGTCGGCCACGCGGCCCGCCCACCAGCGGCGCAGCGCCAGCTTGTCCTCCAGCGCCGGACCGGCCAGCAGCGCCACCGCTTCCAGCCAGCGCAGCGTGGCCGGCCCGGGCGGCGCCGCGGCGTCGAACTCGGCCGTCAGGACGGCCACCTGGGCCTCGCGCCCGGGCAGCGGCACCGACACGACGGCCCCCAGCCCGCTGGCGCGCCGGTGCTCGTCGTGCGCGACGTTCAGGCCGTGCGGCTCGCCCGGGACCTGCGGTGCACAGACGGTCGCCTGCTGGTCCAGCGCCTCCTCCATCACGTTCTCGGCCGCTGCAACCGCCGCGTTGCGCAAGTCGAACCACGCGGTGTGCGAGATCGCCTCCAGCCGTACCCGGCTGTGTTGCACCACGCCCAGCAGCACGCGCTGCGCCCCCAGGCGCTGGGCGATGTCGTTGCACAAGGCCATGGCCGCGGCGCGCGCACTGTCCTGCTCCAGCGTCAGCGCGAGCACATCGCCGGCATCGACCGCGCGCTGCGCCTGCTCGCGCAGCGGCTGCATCAGGCCGTCGCGCGCCAGCTTCTCCAGCCAGCCGGCACCCCAGTGCAGGCTGCGCATCGCAGCCTGGAGCTGGCGGTCGTCACCGGCCGCCAATTCGAGGACCACCACGCCGAAGACCTCCTCGCCGACGGCGATCGGATAGGCCACGCGCGCCAGGGCGGGGGCCGTCGGGTCGCCCCCTTCGGCGGGCGCCGGCAATGTCAGGCCGCGGCGCTGCGTCAGCGCTTGGCGCGCGATGTCCCCGAGCGCCGAGAGATCGGCCTGCGCCGATGGCCACACCGCCTGCGGCGCGAAGCCACCGTCGGCCTCCCGCCACAGCACGACGCCGGCGCGCACGCCGCGCAGTTGCCCGCACTGCAGCGCCAGCCACGCCCGGCAATGGGATGGCACGTCGTCGGTGCGCGCGAAACGTGCCCACAGCGCCGCCGCGTCCGTGGCGGAGGCGGCGTGGGCCGGGCTGCTGTCGGCGTGGAACATCGGGCGCGGGCCGCACCGGGACGCGCACCACCGGCGGACGCCGGGGCGGCGTCCGGCGTCAGTTCAGCTGGCCGTAGCGCGACTCGTACTCCTGCAGCAGCTTGCTCAGCATCTGGTGCAGGCGTTTGGCCGCGAACGGGCTGAGGATGACGCGGTGGTGCAGCTCGACGGCGAGCTCCTTTTGCGCCAGGTCCCAGTTCTGGTTGATGCCGAAGTTGATCACCACCTCCTCGCGCGTGCTCGTCACGTTGCTGACATTGCAGTACGAGCTCTTCAGGTGGCTGGCGTCGATGCGCACTTGTGCCTTGCTGGCGGTGGCATCGGCACCGGGGGCCGCAGCAGGGGCGGCAGACTTGGCTTCATCGGACATGGGCGTTCCGTTCAGTGGTGTGGATCGGTCCAGGGGCACCGACCCGCCCGGGGCGCGGGCGCCGACCGGGCGGGTGCGCAACGGAATCTAGCAACCCGCCCCGGCCCTGTGTCACAGGACAACCCGGAGATTCCGTGCAGGATCCGGCGCTGCACGCCCGTTCTGCGTGACGAAGCTCTCCTGCCACAGCCGCGGGCCGGCGTCGACGGCAGCGAAGTCCTCCTCGAGCCAGTCCTCCCAACCCGCGATGGCGTCGGCCGTGGATGGAGCCCAGCGGATGATGGGCTCGGCCGCCGCCGAGCTCTGGCCGGCCGCGGGCCGGGTGAGCGCCTCCGGGGCGACGGACCCATCGGGCAACGGCGCCGCGCCGCGCAGCGCGTCGGCGCGTGCCGCCTGGGGCTTGCCCCGCGTCACCGCCGGCTCCACCGCCGTCGACTGTTTGGTCGTTCCCTGCACGGTCTCGCGCGTGGGCGCGACGCTCGCCTGCTCGAGCGGCGGCGGTGCCTCGCCGTCGCCCGCCACCGTGGTGGGCTCCGTGGCCATCGGCATCGACCGGGACACCGCCATGCCGGCGTCGGTATCGCCGTCGATCGCTGCCGTCGGCGACACCGATGCGGTGCTGATGGCCACGCCGTCGCTGTCGCCGGCCCCGTCCAGCGCGGTGATGCTCATCGTCGGGGCTTCACCGCCCAGGCGCGGGTCGTCGGTCTCGAGCAGGAAACTGTCGAACGACGCCACACCGGCCAGCGCCAGCAGGCCCGCCTCGCCGTCGACCACCGGGGCGTTGAAGGTGTGCGTGAGCGCGGCCTGGCCGTTGAGGGCCACGCCGACCGTCGTGCCCTTGAGCGTGACGCTGAGCGTCAGGTCGCCGGCGGGCAGCGTGCGCACCACCGACGCATCCACCACCCAGCCGCCGGCTGCGGTGGTGTGGCCGATCAGCACCTGCCCGGTGCTGCGGTCCACCGCCGCCCACTTGAAGTCGGTGGCCGAGTACATGTCGAACACGATGCCGGCCCGGCCAGCGGTCGCGAACACCGCCTCCAGCCGCAGCGTCGCGTAGGTCCCGACCGCGATGTCGTTGGTCGCGATGGCCGCCGGCGCGGCCCCGGCCGGGTCCGCGACCAGCCGGCCGCCGGTCGCCGTCCACACGCCCCGGACGGGCTCGAGCAGCGTGGCGCCGCCGTCGAACTCGTCCAGCGCGCGGTAGGTGATCTCGGGCGGCAGCATCTGCACGCGCACGTTGTCGATGCGCGCCCGCCCGTTGTCGGCGCCCAGGCCCACCATGCCGGCGTTCAGGTTCAGCGTCAGCCCGTCGGGCATGACGCGCGGCGCGAAGCCGTGGGTCAGCGACTGCGCGTTGTCCACCACCATCGTCACCGTGGTGCCGTTGATGGCCAGCAGGATGTTGTAGTCGCGGTCCGCCCGCAGCGAGCCGTTGACGACCCCGGTGGCCAGCACCTGCCAGCCGCTCTCGGTGCGCTGGCCGATCTCGAGCTTGTTGGTCGAGACGTTGATGCCGGCGAACTTGAAGTCGTTCGGGCCGTGGTAGTCGAAGATCACATAGGCGTTGGCCTTCTGTCCGCCGGTGGGCTTGACGGCATTGATCGTGGCCTGGACCTCGAAGTAGCTCGGGACGAAGTCGTCGACGTAGAACAGGCTGATCGCGTCCCGGTTGCTGCCGCCGCTGGGTGCGACCTGGTACTTGCCCTGCACGACCGACCAGCTGCCCGACTCGGGCACGAAGCCCTGGGTCTGGCCGTCGTTGAAGTCGGCCGAGCGCAGCACGTCGCGCTTGCCGCCAGGGATGTTGCCGGCCTGCGGGTCGGCTGGTGCCCCGGTCTGGTCGCGCCAGGCGAAGTCCTTCTGCAGCACGACGCCGAGCTCGCCAAAGGGCTCGCCATTGCGGATCGCGGTGCCGTTGCCGTCGGCCACGATGGTCGCGTCGGCGCCCTGGCTGCGCGACAGCGCGTACAGGAACTCCGGCAGCTGCGGCTGCAGCGTGCGGCTGACGGTGGCCATGCCGAAGGGGGCGAAGGGCACCAGGTAGCTGTTGTACTCGCCGACCCAGTCGATCAGTCGGTCGCCGCCGGTGTTGCCGATCAGCACGTCGCGGCCGGACCCGCCGTAGGCGCGGTCCTCGTAGCTGCCGTGCGTGTCCGGCTGGTCGTTGCGCCCGCCGTTGCTGCGGTGGTCGTCGTCGGCGTTGAGCAGGTCGTTGCCCCAGCCGCCGTACAGCGTGTCCTTGCCGGTGCCGCCCACCGCCCAGTCGTTGCCGGTGCCGCCGAAGATGACGTCGTTGCCGTCGTCGTGCACCGGCGGCGTGGTGATGGTCTTGTTGCCGTTGGTCGGCACCACCTCGCCCGGCCGCAGCACGCCCTCGGTGGGGTCGAAGTTGAGCAGGAAGTCGAACCCGGCGGCGGGGTCGAAGACGCCGCTGGCGGCCCAGGGCAGCGCACCGCTCCAGCCGTCCACGCTGGTGACGCGGATCGTGCGCAGCGGGTTGTATTCGTCGTAGAGCGCGAACTCGCCCGCGCGCTGGCGGTTCTGGGTCTTCCAGCCGTCCTCGTCGACCGGGTTGAAGCGCAGCACGTCGCCCGGGTTGACCCACAGGCCGGCGCCGGTGACGCCGCCGGCGCTCGTCAGCGTGTCCTCGCCGAGCGCCACGCCGCCGATGGCGCCGAGTTCAGCCGGCAGGCCGACGATGCTCGTGCCCGGCATCGTGACCAGCGCCCCCTCGTAGAAGAAGCGCAATGCCTCGGCACCGGAGAGGGCGTCGTCGCCCGAGCCGCCGTGCAGGAAGTCGCTGCCCAGCCCGCCGTAGATGATGTCGTCGGCGTAGGGGATGCTGCCCTGCGCGGCACCGTAGCCGAACTCGTCGTCCTGCGCGCCCCAGTCCGGGTCGACGCTGATGGGCGTCAGGTCCACTGACTTCAGCAGCTGGCCGGTGGGGTAGATGGTCGCGGTCTGGATGCTGCCCGGCGTCTTGATGGCCTGCTGCGTGTTGGCCACCGTCAGGCCGATCAGCGTCTCGGTGGCGCCGTTGCGGCTGGTCAGGATCAGGCCGTCGTCGCCGACGACCCCGTCCTGGCCGGTGCCGCCGGAGACCCAGTCGTGGCCGTAGCCGCCGATCAGGTCGTCGTCGTGCGCGCCGCCGAACAGCACGTCGCTGCCGGCCATGCCGTGCAGCGTGTCGTTGCCCGACTCGCCGTGCAGCCAGTCGCCGGCGCCGCGGTCCAGCCCCTGCGAAACCGGGTCGTAGTCCGGCCCGCCGAGCGTGTAGTCCAGCCACTGCATGCCGCGCACGACGAGGCCGCTGCTGTAGGCCGCGGTGTCGTAGGTCCAGCGCAGGTAGGCCGTGCCGGCCGCATCGACGATGCGGAACAGGTTGCCGTTGTCGCCGAGCATGAAGTCGGCGTCGTCCGCGCGGTTCAGGCCGTCGCCGTCGGTCTGGGTGGCGGTGTCGAAGCCGGCGTTGCGCGCCAGGCGGTCGGGGTTGCCGGCGCCGCCGAACAGGATGTCGGCGCCGTCGGGGCGCATTTCGCGCGTCGTCAGGCCGTGCAGCTCGGAGCTGCCGCCGATCATGTCGTCCTGGCCGAGGCCGCCGTACAGGATGTCGTTGCCGCCATTGCCCTCCAGGTAGTCGGCGCCGTCGGTGGACAGGCGCTCGGGCACGTTGAAGTGCAGCGCCTGCACCGCCGCCAGCGTCGCCACCGGCCAGTACGCCGGCACCGCGCCGGTGTCGGTGAAACTGAACAGGCCCTTGGATGCGTCAGCCGCCGCGCTCAGGTTGCCGTCGCCCTGCATCAGGTCGTCGCCGAGCTGGCCGAACAGGGTGTCGCTGCCGGCGCCGCCGGCCATCACGTCGTTGCCGTAACGGCCCTTCGGGTCTGCCTGGACGGCGTCGCTGTGGTCGAGCAGCGCGATGTCGCGGCCGACCGCCGTGCCCAGCTCGGGCCGCCAGAAGGCGCTGTCGGCGAGGTCGCCCTGGCCCTGCACGTTGACGGCGACGCTGTCGTAGGTGGTGCTGTACAGCACGCTGCCGTCGACGGCGCGGAAGCGCGCGTTCAGCGTGTCGCCGCGGCGCCAGACCGTCGCGTTGTCGCCCGCCATCGCGTCGTTGCCGCTGCCACCGTCCATGACGTCGTTCCAGGCGCCGCCGCGGACCAGGTCGACCCCGACCAGCGCGATGTCCCAGGTGCCGGCCACCGACACGGCGCCGCTGCCGGCCAGCTCGTCCCAGCCGCCGGCGACGTTGTGGCCGCCGGTCATGTCGTCGTCGCCGCTGCCGCCGAAGATGCGGTCGTCGCCCTGCTGGCCGAGCAGGATGTCGTCGCCCTCTTCGCCGAACAGGATGTCGCCGTCGCCGCCGTCGCCGGCGCCAGTATCGATGGCGAAGAAGTTGCGGCCGTGGATGCCGACCAGCTCGACCAGGTCCTTGCCGACCAGCGCACGGCTGAACTGCGGGTACAGCCGCCCGTGGTCGCCGAAGATCAGGTCGTTGCCGCTGGCGTTCGGCGCCAGCACGCCGGCGGTGTCGCCGAACACGAGGTCGCTGTCGGTGCCGCCGAAGACGACGTCGCCGCCGTTGCCGCCGATGATCAGGTCGCGGCCGCCGTTGTTCGGCTGCTCGGTCGTGATCAGGTCGAGCGTGTCGACGTGGGTGTCGGCCGCACCGGCGCCGTACTTCGCCCACAGGTCGGCGTTGGTGGCCGTCAGGTCGATGCCGGTGATGTCGCCCAGCCGGCCCGCAGACAGCCACTCCAGCCGCCCGTTGTCGCCGAGGATGATGTCGGCCAGGTCGATCGTGTTGCTCGCCCCCGTGATCACCGCGCGGTCACCGTACAGCCGGTCGCCCTTGGAGCCGCCGAGGATGATGTCGGCGCCGGCGTTGCCTTCGATGAAGTCGCTGCCGGCGGTGGCCTCGTGGTTGCCGTTGTCGTCGGTGCTGAAGATCGCCGCCACCGCGCCGCCGTAGATGCGGATGCCCTGCGCCGTGGGCGCTGCCAGCGGAGCGGTCACCAGTTCGACAACGCCGTTGTCGCCGAGCAGGATGTCGTTGCCGTCGGCCGCGCCGGCGGACGCCGTCGCGTCGTCGCCGTGGATGGTGTCGTCGCCGGTACCGCCGAAGGCGACGTCGGCGCCGGCGTGGCCGGAGATCACGTCGTCGCCGCCGAGTGCGTCCAGGAAGGTCTCGATGCGGTCGAGCGAGCCCAGGTTGCCGTCGAGGTCGAAGTCCAGCCGGCCGTTGTCGCCGAGCAGGATGTCGCCGCGGTCCAGGGCGATGCTCTGCGCGGTGGGCGCCGCGCGGTCGCCGTACAGGACGTCCCCGGCCACGCCGCCGACGACGATGTCGCGGCCGGCGTTGCCGCTGAGGGTGTCGATCCAGGCCTTGTTGTCCACCTCGTCGGTGGTGGTGATGAGCTGCACGCCGCCGCCGCGCACGACGATCTGCGCCTGCTCGCCCGCACCTGGCTTGCGCAGCACGATGTCGGCGTTGTCGCCAAGCAGGATGTCGTCGCCATCGGCCGCACCGCCGGCTGCCGCGTCGTTGTCGCCGTAGATCAGGTCGGCGCCGGTGCCGCCGATCGCGACGTCGCCGGCGCTGTGGCCGTGGATCTCGTCGTTGCCCCCCAGGTTGTCGCGGTGGCTGCGGATGAGGTTCAGCACACCCAGGTCGCCGTCGACGTCGAAGTCGAGCTCACCGTTGTCGCCCAGGAGGATGTCGGCACCGTCGAGTGCGTAGACGGGCGCCAGTGCCGCGCCGTACAGGAAGTCACCCGCCAGCCCGCCGATGATCACGTCGCCGCCGGCCTGGCCGGAGATGGTGTCGATCCAGTCGTCGTTGAAGCTCGCTTGCCAGTAAGGCAGTGTCGCCGCGTCGGTGGTGCGGATACTGCCGACGCCGGCACCGAGCACGCTGAGCTGCGGCGTCTCGCTGTCCTCGACCTTGCGCAGCACCAGGCGCGCGTTGTCGCCGATCAGGATGTCGGCACCATCGAGCGCGCCGCTGCTTCCGGTGGTGTCGTCGCCGAGCATCGTGTCGGCGCCGGTGCCGCCGATGGCGACGTCGCCGCCGGCGTTGCCGCGGATCGTGTCGTCGCCGCCCAGGCCGTCGGTGAAGGACTCCAGCAGGACGAGCGTGAACAGGTCGTCCTCGTCGAACAGCAGGAGCCCGTTGTCGCCGACGATGACGTCGGCACCGTCGAGGCCGGCCACGGGCGATGCGGAATCGCCGAACAGGCTGTCGCCGGCCACGCCGCCGAAAGCGATGTCGGCCCCGGCGTCGCCGGTGATCGTGTCGATGCCGCCGGTGGCATCGCTGATGTCGGTGGTGGAGATGCTCAGCACCGCGCTCGGCGCGGGCATCGCCGCCACCTGCACCAGCAGGCGGCCCGGGCCGGCGCGCAGGTCGATCTGCCCGTTGTCGCCGAGCAGGATGTCGTCGCCGTCGTTGCCGCGCAGGATATCCCCGCCGGTGCCGCCGATGACGATGTCGTTGCCGGCGTTGCCGAAGATGGCGTCGCCGTCACCCAGGCCGTCGGCGAAAGAACGCACGCGGTCGAGCACGTCGAGGTCGGGCGTGAGGTCGAAGCGCACCTCGCCGTGGTCGCCCACCAGGATGTCGTCGCCGTCGTTGCCCTCGATCAGGTCGATGCCCAGGCCGCCGAAGACGATGTCGTTGCCCTGCTGGCCGTACAGGAAGTCGCCCGCCCCGCCGGTCGATGTCGTCTGCACCGACTGCACACGGTTCAGGCGGTCGGCGGTGTCGAAGCGCATCACGCCGTTGTCGCCGACGATGATGTCGTTGTCGGGCACGCCGTCCAGCGAGCTGCCGCCGGCCTGCTGGAAGCCGTAGATCCTGTCCGACCCACTGCCGCCGAACAGGTAGTCGCTGCCGTCGTTGCCCTGGATCGTGTCGTCGCCGTCGTGGCTGCCGTGCTCGGCCATCGCGGCCGCGTTGCGCCTGCCGGACATCTCGACCCGCCCGCCGTCACCGACCAGGACGTCCTGACCGAAGGGCCGCGGGCCGCTGAAGCCGGCCGCGGGGTCGACGTCGCCGAAGACGATGTCGTTGCCGCCACCGCCGAAGACGATGTCGTTGCCGTCGCCGCCGGAGAGGGTGTCGTCGCCATCGCTGGCGCGTGTCTGGGTGACGACGAGGTCCATCGAGGTCGCGATCGAATCGGCAAGGCCAGCGTAGGCC
>CAZQPN010000047.1:0-11675 GCA_964595215.1 uncultured Rubrivivax sp.
ATAGCCGGCCATCTGCGCCGCCTCGCGGTGGCGCTCCTCGACCCAGACGGCGGGCAGCCCGAAGGCAGGGTCGGTGGTCCTGGTGCCGGGCAGCTCCTGGGTCGCCCCGCCCGGGTTGATCGCCAGCAGCTGGCCCGGGAAGGCCTCGCCCTCGCCGACGACAGCCCCGCGCAGCGAGACGCGGTACACGCTCGGCTTGAGCTCGAGGTTGTCCCGGATGTGCACCGACGGCGGCAGGAATCCGACGTCCTGCGCGAACTTCTTGCGCACGCCCTTGATGCGGCCCAGCAGGTCGGCGCCGGGCAGCGCCGCGCGCGTCTTGTCGACCAGCGTGATGAGCCGGTAGCCGACCTCCAGGCCCAGCGTGTCGACCGGCTGCAGGTCGTCCCAGCTCGCCTCGGCGCCGGCCACCGGGGCCTCGCCGGCGGCGTCGGTGCCCGCCGGTTCGGCCGCGGCCCGCTGCTGGCGCCGCTGCAGCACCCAGGCGAAGGCGAGCAGCGCACCGCCGATCAGCAGGAACACCAGGTGCGGCATGCCGGGCACGAGGCCGAGCCCGGTGACGATGCCGCCGGTGATCGCGACCGCCTTCGCCGACGCGAAGACCTGCTCGCGGATCTGGGTGCCGACGTCGCTGTCGCCGCCGACGCGCGAGACAACGATCGCCGCCGCGACCGAGATCAGCAGCGCCGGGATCTGCGCCACCAGCGCGTCGCCGACCGCCAGCAGCACGTAGTTCTCGGCCGCCTGCGCCAGCGGCAGGCCGTGCGACAGCGTGCCAATGATCAGCCCGCCGACGATGTTGATGAACAGGATCAGCAGGCCCGCCATCGCGTCGCCGCGCACATACTTGCTGGCACCGTCCATCGAGCCGAAGAAGTCCGCCTCCTGCCCGACCTCGGCACGCCGCTTCTTGGCCTCCTGTTCGTCGATCAGGCCGGCGTTCAGGTCGGCGTCGATTGCCATCTGCTTGCCCGGCATCGCGTCCAGCGTGAAGCGCGCCCCGACCTCGGCGATGCGCTCGGCGCCTTTGGTGACGACGATGAAGTTGATCACCACCAGGATCGAGAACACGATCAGGCCGACCGCAAAATTGCCGCCGATCAGCGCCTCGCCGAAGGACTCGATGACCTGGCCGGCCGCACCTGTGCCCTGGTGGCCCTCCATCAGCACGACGCGCGTCGACGCCACGTTGAGCGACAGCCGCAACAGCGTCGTGACCAGCAGCACCGCCGGCAGCGCGATGAAGTCCAGCGGCTTGACCATGTGCGCCGCGACCATCATCACCATCAGCGCCAGCGCGATGTTGAAGGTGAACAGCACGTCCAGCACGAAGGCCGGCAGCGGCAGCACCATCATCGCCAGCATCATGACGACGAACAGCGGTGCCGTGAGCGCCGCCAGGCGCGCCGCCTGGGGGCCGAAGTAGAGCGAGAACTGGCTCATCCACGTGTTCACGCGTCAGTCTCCGGTGGGGTCTTGCGGTTCAGAGGGTCGAGCTCGGCCGGCACCGGCAGCGCCGACGGCGTGGCCGGCTCGGGGCGACCGGCAGCGGTCGCGGCGCGCAGCTGGAAGACCCAGGCCAGCACCTGTGCGACGGCGGCGAACAGCGTCGCCGGGATCTCCTGGTCGAGCTCGCAGTGGGCGTACAGGGCGCGTGCCAGCGGTGCGGCCTGCAGCACCGGCACCCCGGCCGCGCGCGCGGCGTCGCGGATGCGCATGGCCAGCAGGTCGGCACCCTTGGCGACGACGCGCGGCGCGCCGACGCCGCCCTCGTCGTACTTGAGCGCGACGGCGAAGTGGGTCGGATTCATCACGACGATGTCGGCCGACGGCACCGCGGCCATCATCCGGCGCGTCGCCAGTGCGCGCATGCGGGCACGGATGCGGCCCTTGACCTCGGCGTTGCCCTCGGTCTCCTTGTGCTCCTGCTTGACCTCCTGATGGCTCATCTTGAGCTGCTCCATCATCAGGTGGCGCTGCAGCGGCACGTCCACGAGCGCGAATGCGGCCAGCAGCAGCAGCAGCAGCAGCAACCCGCTGACGACGAGATCGCCGGCACCGGGCAGCGCGCTCACCAGCGGCAGGCTCAGCAGGTTGGCGAAGGCCTCCAGCTTCCACGCCAGATAGACCGCGCCGATGGCGAACAGCAGCAGCGCCAGCCCGCAGGCCTTGAGCATCGTGATGAACTGCTGCTTGCCGAACATCCGCTTCAGCCCCGACAGCGGATTCATCTTCTCGAACTTCGGCTGCAGCGCCTTCATCGTGAAGTTCCAGCCACCCGTGCCGATGCCGGCGGCCACCGCCATCAGCACCATCACGACGCCCAGCGGCAGCGTCACGCTCACCATCAGCCAGCCGAACGCAGCCAGCGCCTCGAGCATGGCCGCGGTGTCGGCGATGGCATTGGCATCGAAGCGAAACGCGTCGCCCATCAGATCGCTCATCAGCGCCGTCACCGGGCTGGCCAGGCCGACCAGCAGAGCGCCGCCACCCGCCATCGCGGCGAAGTGGCCGAGGTCGCGCGAGCGCGCGACCTGGCCCTCCTCGCGCGCCTTTCGGATCTTGCGCGGGGTGGCTGGCAGTGTCTTCTGTTGGGCGTCGTCGGCCATGGCGGCTTGGGGCTCACGATGAGCCCCGCCATGGTGCCTTCGACAGGTGCGGGCGGGTGCCGGATAAGCCGGTGAAACGGCTCGGTGTTCGCCTCAACGGCGCGTCGCGGCCGACGACGCCCGGAAGGCCCCGTTGTCTGTCACGACTGCGGCACAGGCGCTGCCGGACGGGCCGAGCGAGGTCGGGCCCGCCCCGGCGCGATCAGAATCCCAGGCTGGCCAGCAGGTCGTCGACCTCGCCCTGGTTGGCGACGACGTCGGTGCGGCCCTCGGGGTCGACCACCGGGCCGTTGAGCATGGCCTGCTCGACCTTGTGCACCTGGTCGGGCGGGATGACCTGCATCAGGAGCTTCACGAGGCTGCCCTCGAGGTCATTGGCCAGGGCGACGACCTTGGTGACGACCTGGCCGGTGAGGTCGTGAAAGTCCTGCGCCAGCATGATGTCGGTCAGGTGCTGATCGATGCGAGCCGTCGCCGCATCGACGTCGCCGACGAAGTTCAGCACCGCCCCACTGGCCACCGCCTTGACCGGATTCTCGGTCAGCGCACGCGCCAGGATGCGGGTCTTCTCCGCGACCGCGCTCTGCTCGGCCTTGGCCTGATCGACCGAGTTCAGCACCTTGTCGGCCGCACTGGCGGTCTTCTCGGCGATGTAGTTCAGGCGGCTGCGCGCGTCGGGCAGGCCATCGGCGGCCTGCTGCAGCTTGGGCATCACGCCGAGCTGGGCGAGCGTGTCGTGCAGCAGCCGCGTGATCGTGCCGACCTGGATGAACACCTCGGTGGCGCTGGCCTCCTTGACGGCGCGCTCGGAGAGGGTCTCGGCGGATTCCATCTTCATCGTTGACTCCCTCGTCACGTCAGGCCGTGGCCGCCAGCTTCTGCATGATCTTGGTGACCTTCTCCTCCAGCGTGGCCTTGGTGAAGGGTTTGACGATGTAGCCGGCGGCCCCGCTCTGGGCCGCCAGCACGATGTCCTCCTTGCGCGCCTCGGCCGTCACCATCAGCACCGGGATGTGCTTGAGGCCGTCGTCCGCCTTGACCGCCTTCAGCAGGTCGAAGCCGTTCATGTTGGGCATGTTGATGTCGGAGACGACGAAGTCATAGCGCGCCGCCTTCAGCATGCCGAGCGCGACAGCGCCATCCTCGGCCTCGTCGGCGTTGTTGCAGCCCATCTCCTTGAGCAGGCCGCGCACGATGCGGCGCATGGTGGAGAAGTCATCGACGATCAGGAACTTCAGCTCGGTAGGGTTGCTCATGGGCGGACCTCGGACAAGGCGGGGAAAGGACTCAAGGCGTTATCGACCGCCGCCGGCAGAGCTTGAATGGCGCTGCGGCGCGATCTCGGGCTTGATGGAAGGCAGCGGCGGCGGCTCGGCGGTCGCACCGCCGGGCGACGTCAGGAGGCCGTCCTCGGAGGGCGGCGGGCGATCGAAGAATCGGTCCTCGGCCTCCCGGTTCATGACGACGATGCTGATGCGGCGGTTGCCGGCGTCGCTTGGCGCCAGCCCGTCCAGCGGCCGGCTGTCGGCCAGCCCCTGCACACGCAGCATGCGCGAGCCCGGCAGGCCGCCGGCGAGCAGCTCGCGTCGCGACGCGTTGGCGCGGTCGGACGACAGCTCCCAGTTGCTGTAGCCGCGCTGGTCGCCGGCGAATATCGTGGCGTCGGTGTGGCCCTCGAGCGTGATGCGGTTGGGCACCTCGGCCAGCACGCCGCCGATCACCCGCAGCAGCTCGCGCATGTAGGGCTGCACGACGGCGCTGCCGCTCTCGAACATCGGCCGCCCGTCGGCGTCGACGATCTGGATGCGCAGGCCGTCGGCCGTCATCTCCAGACGGATCTGAGACGAGAACGGGGCCAGCGCCTGGCTGGCGTCGAGCTGCTCGCGCACCCGGCGCATCAGCGACTCCAGCCGCGCGACCTCGGCGCGTCGCTGCTCGGCGCGCAGCGCCATCAGGTTGACCGTGGTGCGCTGCGACTCGATGTCGCCACGCTTGACCTGGCCGTTCTGGCGCGTCAGGTCCTCGCCGCCGCCCTTGATGACGTGCGACGAGTCACCCGAGCCGCTGCCGCCCGCCATCGCCACCTTCAGCGGCGACTGGAAGTAGTCGGCGATCCCCTTCTTGTCGCCCTCACTGGTCGAGCCGAGCAGCCACATCAGCAGGAAGAAGGCCATCATCGCCGTCACGAAGTCGGCGTAGGCGATCTTCCAGGCGCCGCCATGCACGCCATGGCCGCCCTTCTTGATCTTCTTGACGATGATCGGCTGCAGCCGCTTGGCATCACCGGCCATGGCGGGTCTCCGAATGGGACGCGGACGGCATCGGCGGCATCGGGCCGCAGCCAGCCGCGATCGCGACGGGCGGGGGCCGCACGGCTGGCAGCGGCGCGCCCGCGGGCGCGAGCGGCAGTGCGCGCTGCAGGCTCAGTGCCCCGCAACCGCGGCTGCGCGTCCAGGGGAGCGGGCGATACGGTGTCACTTCTTGCCCTTCACGTGACCCTCGAGTTCGGCAAAGGTCGGCCGCTCGGTCGAGTACAGCACCTTGCGTCCGAACTCGATCGCCACCTGCGGCGCATAGCCCTGCATCGATGCCAGCAACGTGGTCTTGATGCACTGCAGCTCCTTGCCCGCCTCGTCGACCTTCTGCTCCAGCAGACCGGCCAACGGCTCGGCGAACGCGTAGGCGAGAAAGATGCCAAGGAAGGTTCCGACCAGTGCCGCACCGATCATGCCGCCCAGCACCGCCGGCGGCTGGCCGACCGACCCCATGGTGTTGACCACGCCCAGCACCGCGGCGACGATACCGAAGGCCGGCAGGGCCCCGGCGAGGCGCTGCAGCGCGGCGACCGCGGCATGCTCCTCGTGGTGGTGGGTCTCGATCTCGCTGTCCATCAGCGACTCGATCTCGTGCGCATTGAGGTTGCCGCTGACCATCATGCGCAGGTAGTCGGTGACGAACTCGGTCACATGGTGGTCGTTGCCGACCGCGGGGTACTTCTGGAACAGTGGCGACTTGTGGGGGTCCTCGACGTCCTGCTCGATCGACATCAGGCCCTCCTTGCGCGCCTTCTGAAGGATGTCGTACAGCAGCGCCATCAGCTCCATGTAGCGCGCCTTCGTGTACTTGCTGCCCTTGAAGCACGTCGCCAGGCCGCGCGCCGTCGCCTTGAGCACCTTGGGCTGGTTGGTCGCGATGAAGGCGCCGACCGCGGCACCGCCGATCGCCGCCATCTCGAACGGCAGCGCCTTCAGCACGACGCCGATGTTGCCGCCGTGGGCGATGAAGACGCCGAACACGGCGGCCAGACAGACGACCCAGCCGATGATGACGAACATGTTGGACGATCCGCTTGCAGTCAGGCCCGCGCAGATGGCGCAGGAGCGTTACCGGTGGTTATCGGCGCGCCGGCGCCCCGGTTGAGGGTCGTCCGACGCCCGCCCCGGGGCCGTGCCGGTGCCACCCCGCCCTCCGGCACGCGCCAGGCGTGCACGACACGCCCGCCCGCGGCGCCGTGCGACAGGTCCGGCGGACGGTCGGGGACGATGAACTCCAGGCTCACCAGCCAGCTGCCGGGCGCCATTTCCGCGCAGGCCTTCGCCCAGACGCGTGCCATGCTCTCCGGGCGCTGGAAGACATAGACCAGGGCGGCGTCGCGCCATGACGCGCCCCACATGTCACCGCGACGAACGCGCGCCCACGGGCAGCGCAGCCGGGCGACGAGCGCCAGCGGCCAGCTCCACTCGACGCCCTCGACGCGCGCCTGTGGCCAGGCGCGTCGGATCGCGTGCAGCGCGTGGCCCAGGCCGCAGCCGGCGTCGAGCACGTGCGCGCCCGGCGCAAGCGGCAGCTCGCCCGCCAGGGCATCGAGCGCGCCGGCCGGCGTCGGGAAGAACGGGGCGTCGCGCCAGGCGCGCAACGGGTAGGCCCCTGCCAGGGCCAGCAGCGGCAGCAGCCAGGTCCAGGCCGGCACGCCGCCGGCCCATCCGGCCGCCAGCGCCGAGGCCGGGAAGCCGAGCCCGGCGATCGCCCGCCGCCACGCGCCGCTCAACGGCCAGGCGCAGACGGCGCCGGCGGCCATGGCGGCACTGCCGGCCACGGCGACGCCAAGCAGCGGCTGCAGCGCGAAGAAGGCCGCCCAGGCCGCCAGCCAGCCGACCACGGCCGGCAGCGGCCACGGCCAGGCCCAGGGCGGCCAGCGGATCGGCAGGACGGAATGCATCCCGCCAGTGTCGTGGTCCTGCCGCTGCGGTGGCGGCCGGAACAGGCCGGCAATCGGCGGGCAAACGACAGGGCCTGAGCCGCTCGCCGTCGGCCGCCGCCGGCCAGCACACCCGGGATCCTGCCCTCGCAGCTCGGCGTTCGCGGCCCCGCCGGCCCGCTGCAGTGCCCCTGGACCGACCAGGGCCGCGGACCCGCCGATGCGGTCAATGCCACCTGCGCCCGCATCCGCCCGACCGCGCCGCGACAATGCGCCCGCGATGAACGACCCAGGCCCAGACGACCTGCAGCAGGTGCTCGCCGGTCCGCTGTTGCGGCGCGTGCAGGCGCGCCGCATCGCGCTGTGGATGGCCATCTCGGGTGACATGCGCGTTCGCATCGACCTGCATCTGGGCGACGGCCGTACCTCGTCGCCGCGCCAGACGGTGCGCGTCCTGCGCGCAGGCTCCGTCTTGCGCCTCCTGCAGATCCAGCTAGAGCTGGATGAGGACCTCCCGGTGGGATGCTGGACCGGTTACCGCGTGTGGTTGGCGGCCTCCGACACCGATCCGCCCACGTGGACCGACGCCACCGAGCCGGCGCTGTGCTACCCGGGGCGCGAGACGCCGGGGTTCGTCTTCGAGCCACGCGTGGCCGCGTTGCTGCACGGCTCGTGCCGCAAACCGCACCACCCGGGCGGCGACGGCCTGGTACGCGCCGACAGCCACCTGCAACGCTGCGTGGACTCGCCCGCCGACCACGCCTGGCCGTCGGCGCTGGTGCTCAGCGGCGATCAGGTCTACTGCGACGACGTCGCCGGCCCGCTGCTGCGCGCGATCCACCGCCTGATTGCACGCCTCGGCCTGCCCGACGAGGCGCTGCCCGGGGTCGAGGCCGGCGGCATCGCCTGCGCCAGCGAGCTCTACCGCGACCCGCGCTGCTACTACCGCCGCCTGTCGATCCTGCCGCGCACACGCGGCGGCGCTGCGCTGGTCGACCTCGTGTTCGGCGGCGTGCGCAAGCCGGTCTTCACGACCGACAACGCGCTCAACCACCTGGTCACGCTGGGCGAGGTGCTGGCGATGTACCTGCTGGTGTGGTCGCCCGTGCCGTGGCAGGGCCTGGACCTGTCTCCGCCCGAGGGCCTGGACGCCCGCATGGCGGCGCGCTACGCACGCGAGCGCGAGGCGGTCGACGGCTTCGTCGCCGGCCTGGGCGCGGTGCGACGCGTGCTCGCCCACCTGCCGGTGGCGATGCTGTTCGACGACCACGACATCTCCGACGACTGGAACCTGAGCCGCGAGTGGGAGGACGCGGCCTACGGCCACCCGTTCTCGCGCCGCGTGATCGGCAACGCGCTGATGGCCTACCTGCTGCACCAGGGTTGGGGCAATCGACCGGAGGCCTTCGACGACGCCCTGATGGACAGTGTGCAGGCGGCGCTGCAGGCTCCGGGCGGCGAGGCGCACGAGGCACTGATCGAGCGGCTGCTGAACTTCCGTGACTGGCACTACACCTGGCCGACGACACCGCCGCTGATGGTGGTGGACAGCCGCACCCACCGCTGGCGCTCCGAGGCCTCGGCGCGCCGGCCGTCGGGCCTGATGGACTGGGAGGCGCTGACCGACCTGCAGCAGGCGCTGCGCGGGCACCCGGCAGTGCTGCTGGTCAGCTCGGCACCGATCTTCGGCGTCAAGCTGATCGAGACACTGCAGCGCGTGGCGACCTTCCTCGGCCGGCCGCTGATGGTGGACGCCGAGAACTGGATGTCGCACCCCGGCGCGGCTAGTGCGATCCTGAACATCTTTCGCCATCCGCAGACGCCGCGGACCTTCGTCGTGCTGTCGGGCGACGTGCACTACTCCTTCGTCTACGACGTCGAGCTGCGCACGCAAACGCGGCTGCGGGGGCCAGGACCGCACATCTGGCAGATCTGCAGCAGCGGGCTGCGCAACCGATTTCCGCCCCGGCTGCTGGCGGTGCTGGATCACCTGAACCGCTGGCTGTATTCACCGCGTTCGCCGCTGAACCGCTTCACGCGGCGACGCCACATGCGCGTGACGCCGCGCAAACCCGAGGGCACCCCGCACGGCCGGCGCTTGCTCAATGGCAGCGGCGTCGGCCTCGTCGAGCTTTACAAGCAGGGCCAACCGACGCGGATCCGGCAACTGCTGACCGACGGTGACGACGTGACCTTCGTGCCGCGCGAAGCCGAGGCGCGAGAGGATTGAGGCATCCGGGTGCCTCCACGGTCATGCGTGCTGCGCCGGCGGTCCCTGAGCCTTTCACCGGGCACGCCATCGGCCTCTCGGTCGGTGGTGGCAGCCCGTTCGGTCGCCGCTACTGGCCGCGTCCGACCGGATCACGCTGATCTCCTGCGTTCGCCCGCGCACAGACAGGCCCGGCGGCGTGGCGCAGCGTCGGTTGCTTGGCGTCGGATCCGACGCTTCCGAGTTCGAAGAAGGAGACCCCATGAGAGTCAGGACAAGCCTTGCCGCCGCAGCGTCCCCAGCCCTGGGCACCGGCCTCGTTCATGCGCAGGGCGGACACATGATGAACGGGGGCGGCTGGTATGACGGCTGGATGGGCGGATACGGTGGGCTGTGGATCCCGATCCTGCTGGTCGTCATCGTGGGACTGCTGGCATGGATCGTGATGCAAAGGCGCAAGTGACCGGGCTGCGACCCGCTGCGCCATGCACCCCGAGTCCTGACCATGACCGTGCGGAACCGGTGCCCCGCGTTCCGCAAGGGCATGGGACACCCGCTGTCCAGAAGAGGCCCACCCGGAGCTGGCTGACTTCACTCGCCTATTCCGGCGGACCTTGCCACTGACGGCGGTGGTCTCGGTGCTGGCGATGTTCGGCCATCGGCTCGGTTGGATGGCCATGGGCACGCAGAGCTGGCTGGAACTGGCGCTGTCGGTGCCCGTCGTGCTGTGGGCCGGCTGGCCCTTCTTCGTGCGCGGGGCGCGTTCAGAAGAGGACGTCCCGCTGTTCCACGTGCACGTCGGCGACATGCTGCATGTGCGCCCGGGCTCGGTCGCCTGCTGGAACGTCTCGACCCGGAACCCTTCTATGCGCCGCACCTTCCTGTCACCATCGGAAATCGGGCTCGCAGGTGCCTGGGAAGTCCGGCGCGATTCACCGAGTCTTGGTCAAGGACCCCGTGTCCCCTGCGCTCCACGATCCGATCTCCGTCGCCTCAGGCTGTGTTTGTCCGCTGCTCGCGGGTGACCCGAGCCCGACGCCTGCGCCAGGCGAGAGCAGGTCCACCTCCCACTTGATGTACTCGCTGCGGTAGACCAGGTCGCACACGTAGATGACCGTGCCCGAGTGGTCACAGACGACGCGCCGGACCTCGGCCACCGGTGAGTTCTCCGAGATCGCCAGCGCTTGCGCCGCCTCGGGACCGGCGGTCGACACGGTCAAGGTCTGCGTGGCCTTGGCGACCCGGTCCCCGGCCAGGTCCAGCAACGGGGGGATGATGAGTTCCTGGCGGAAGCGCTTCGGCGACAACCTGAACACGCCGTCGTCCAGCCAGAGCGAGATCACCGAGACGGCCTGCCGCTGCGCGACGTGAACACGCCGGATGTGGTGGTAGCGGGCCGCGGGCTTGCCTTCGCCGGGGCCGAGAACCGGCATCGACTCGCCCTCCTCGAGCAGCCTGAGCCGAGGGGGCCGGGTCCGGTAGACCTCCGCCAGGCCGGCCAGCGAGGTCTCGATGCGGACCCGCGGGTGCACCGGAGGCCGGGCGATGACATGGGTCCCGCGGCCGCGCTGGGCATGGACCAGGCCCTCCTGCGACAGCAGCGCAACCGCCTGGCGCACCGTGATTAGCGCCACGCCGAACTCGGCGGCCAGGCCCTCTAACGACGGGATCTGGGTGCCGACGTCCCAGATGCCCTTGGCGATGCGCTGGCGAATGACGTCGGCAAGCTGCCGGTAAAGCGGACTGGATCCGACCTTGAGCATGGGGTGGTGTGGGTGGTGAGGCGATCCGCGGGACCAGCGGGCGTGCCTGCCACGTCGTCCAAGACCGCCGCAAGGTTAGCGCAACGCGTTCACGTGCTCGTTCCTGCCGGCCACCGCGACAGACCGAGCATCGGCGGTTCACCGGATCCGGGCCTTAGGGGGATCCCGATTGACACCGTCCTCAAAGTGTCTAAACATAGACAAATAGAGTAAATGACGCGGGTCCGCACGGACCGACGCCTCGGACATCCCGCCAACCCCAGGCAACACCAAGGAGACAGAGATGAGGCAAGCAAGGAACATGATCCTGGCCGCATTGCTGGGCGTCACGCTCGGCGCAATGATGCTGGTGCCGAAGGCCATGGCGCAGGCCTGGCCCGGCACCAATGTCGTGAAGGTCGTCGTCCCCTTTCCCCCCGGCGGTGTGGTCGACATCATCGGCCGCGTGCTGGCCGAACAGCTTCAGCGCTCGCTGCCCGGCACCGTGATCGTCGACAACCGGGCGGGTGCCGGCGGCACCATCGGTGCACAACACGTGGCGGGCGCCAGCTCGGACGGGCTCACGCTGCTGCTGGGCGGGGCGGCCACGCATGCCTTCGCGCCATCGATCTACAAGTCGCTGCAGTACGACCCGGTCAAGGACTTCGTCCCCGTCACGCAGGTGACCGCCGGCCCCTTGGTGCTCGTGGTCAACGCCTCGTCGGACATCAAGACGATGGACGACTTCCTGCGCAAGATGCGCGCCAGCGGCGACGCTGCGAACTATGCCTCCAACGGCCCCGGCACCTATCCGCATCTGGCCGTGGAACTGCTGAAGCAGCGCGCCGGGTTGAAGGCGACCCATGTGCCCTACAAGGGCGGCGCCCAGGCCATGGCGGCCATGCTGGCGGGCGAAG
>CAZQPN010000048.1:0-11325 GCA_964595215.1 uncultured Rubrivivax sp.
ACGTTGAGCTTCTTGTAGATGGACTTGATGTGGTCGTTGACGGTGAACCACTTGATGCCCATCAGGCTCGCGATCTCCTTGATCGTGAAGCCCTTGCTGAGGTAGGTCAGAACCTCGTTTTCGCGCGGCGTCAGCCGCTCGTGCTCGGGCAGCTTGTCCAGCGGCACCGGGCGGCTGGTCGTGAAGCCGCTGGCGTGGGTCAGCCCCGCGTCCGGCGTCGGCGCCTCGTTGCCGCCGCGGAAGTGCGTCAGCAGGCGGCGCGCGATCGCCGGCGACAAAGGGGGCTGTCCGCGCACGATCTTCTGCAGCTCCTCGACCAGCACCTCGAAGCGGTCCTCCTTCAGCAGGTAGCCGTCGGCGCCGCACTGCAGCGCCGGAAACAGGTGATCGTCGTCGGAGTACAGGGTCGTGACGATCTTCGTCGCCGGGTAGTGCGCCAGCTCCTTCAGCAGCTCCATGCCGTTGCCGTCCGGCAATTCGAGATCGAGCAGGATGAGTCGGAAAGGATCGACGCCGTGCAGGCCGTGGTCGCCGCCCGTGAGATTGATGTGCCGGCGCGCGGTCTCGAGGTCGCCCGCCTCGGTGAGCGTCTTGTCGTCGCTGAAGCTCTCTCGCACCACGCGGCACAGGAAACTTCGCGCCACCGGGTTGTCCTCGACGATCAGGACCTTCACAGACATGCGTCACCTCTCCCTGCTGCCGGCTGTGTCGCCGCCGGTTTCGGGGCATGGTAGCGCAGCCCGGTGGCGCCGCGACCTGTCAGGACGCGGGGGGATTGACCATCACGAGCTTGCCCCGGACCTCGCGCGAGGCCATGCGTGCGTAGGCCGCCGGCAGCTCGGGCATCGGCAGCAGGCGGTCGATCGCCGGCCGCACCTTGCCCTCGGCGTACCAGCGTGCCAGTTGCGCCAGTCCCGCGGCGCTCGCGGCCGGCTCGCGCTTGACGAAGTCGCCCCAGAACACGCCGACGATGGATGCCCCCTTGAGCAGCGGCAGGTTCAGCGGCAGCGACGGGATGCTGCCGAGCGCGAAGCCCACCACCAGGTAGCGCCCGCGCCACGCGATCGAGCGGAATGCGGGCTCGGCCAGATCGCCGCCCACCGGGTCGTAGACGACGTCCGGGCCGCGTCCGCCGGTCAGCGACTTCAGCGCCGCGCGCAGGTCCTCGCGGCCGTAGTTGATGGTCTCGTCGGCACCGAGGCGGCGACAGAAGTCGCACTTCTCGTCGGTCGACGCGCCGGCGATGACGCGTGCCCCCGCGGCCTTGGCGATCTGCACCGCCGCGCTGCCGACGCCGCCTGCGGCGCCGAGCACCAGCACCGTCTCGCCGGCGGCGAGCGCGGCGCGGTCCATCAGCGCATGGTGCGAGGTGCCGTAGGTGAACGCGAACGCGGCCGCGTCCTCGAGCGCGAAGCCCGGCGGCAGCGGCAGCACGCGGCCGGCGTCGACGCAGGCGTGCGTCGCGAAGCCGCCGGTGCCGGCGATGGCTGCCACCGGATCGCCCGGCTTGAAGCCCGTCACGCCCTCGCCGACGGCCTCCACGAGGCCGGAGAACTCCGAGCCCGGCACGAAGGGCAGTGGCGGCTTGAACTGGTACTTGCCCTCGACGATCAGCAGGTCGGGGAAGTTCAGGCTGGCGGCCCGGATCGCGATGCGCACCTGCCCGGGCGCCGGCTCGGGCGTCGGCGCCTCGCGCCACTGCATCGCCTCGATGCCCTCGAGCGTGTCGCACCACCATGCTTTCATCGTCGTTCTCCGTCTCGCCCCGCCCACGCGGCCATCCGGGCCATGATACGCAGCGCGCGCGGCCGGGCCATCGCCCGCGCGACATCGCCGATGAGCCGGCGCCGCGGTCTGGGCGACTCCTTAGAATGCGGAGATGCATATCCTGATCGCGAACGACGACGGCTACCTGGCCCCCGGCATCGTCGCGCTCGTACGCGCCTGCGAAGGCCTCGGTACGATCGATGTCGTGGCGCCGGAGCAGAACGCCAGCGGCACCTCCAACGCGCTGACGCTGAACCGGCCGCTGTCGGTCTTCGAGTCCGCGAGCGGCATCAAGGTCGTCAACGGCACGCCGTCGGACTGCGTGCACGTCGCGCTCACCGGGCTGCTGCCGCGCCGTCCGGACCTGGTGCTGTCGGGCATCAACAACGGCGCCAACATGGGCGACGACACGCTTTACTCGGGCACGGTCGCGGCGGCCATGGAGGGCTACCTGTTCGGCATCCCGGCCATCGCCTTCTCGCTCGTCGACAAGGCCTGGGGCGAGCTCGACGCCGCGGCCCGCACCGCGCGCGCGATCGTGCAGCAGTTGCTGCAGCAGGGTCTGCCTTCGGCGCCGTGGCTGCTGAACGTCAACATCCCCAACCGGGCCGACGCCGACATGCTGCCGCGCGTCGTCACGCGGCTCGGGCGCCGGCATGCCAGCGAGCCGATGATCCGCCAGACGAACCCGCGCGGCGACACCATCTACTGGATCGGCCCGGCCGGCGATGCCCGCGACGCGACCGAGGGCACCGATTTCCACGCCACCGCCAACGGTCGCGTGTCGGTGACGCCGCTGCAGGTCGACCTGACCGACCACCCCGGCCGCGCGGCCTGGGCTGAGCGGCTGGACGCCGTGGTCGCATGACGGTGCGGGGCCGCCTCCACGTGGCCGGCGCCGGCGCTACCGCCACCGTTCGGCGGGAGGCCTGGTGAGCGAGCCGCCGCGCGGGCCGCGCTTCCCGGTCGCACTCGACCGTCTGCGCGGTCCGGACCGGCCCGCCGCGGCCCCGGCGGTGGCGCTGGCACGGCCGCAGAGGCCGCTGCACGAGGCGGCGCGCGATGCCGCGCGGCGCATCGCGCCGGTGGGCCTCGGGCTGGATTCCGATGCCGTGCGGGCGCGCATGGTGGTCCGGCTGCGCGCCGAGGGCATCGACTGCGCGCCGGTGCTGCAGGCCTTCGCGCAGGTGGCGCGGCACCGCTTCGTCGACAGCGCGCTGGCCACCCAGGCCTACGAGGACACCAGCCTGCCGATCGGGCAGGGGCAGACGATCTCCAAGCCATCGGTCGTCGCGCGCATGCTGTCGTTGCTGTTCGAGGGCCAGAACGCGCTGCGCAGCGGGTCGCTCGGCCGCGTGCTCGAGATCGGCACCGGCTGCGGCTACCAGACTGCACTGCTGACCCTGCTCGGGCGGCAGGTGGTCTCGATCGAGCGCCTGCAGCCGCTGCACGAGAAGGCGCGCGCGCACCTGGCGGGGTTGCGCACGGACCATCCGATCCGCCTGCTGTGGGGCGATGGCCGCGACGGCCACGCGCCGATGGCCCCCTACGACACCATCGTCTCCGCCGCTGGTGGCGAGTCGCTGCCTCCGGCCTGGCTGTCGCAGCTGGCCATCGGTGGCCGGCTGGTTGCGCCGATGCAGGACGCCGGGGGCACGAGGCAGTCGCTGTGCGTCGTCGACCGGCGTCCCGAAGGTCTGCAGCACCAGCGTTACGAGACCGTCCGCTTCGTCCCCTTAAAATCGGGGGTGGAATGATTCATCCGGCCCCCACACTCCATCGCAGGTCGGTCGTCGCCGGCCGGCCACGCCCGGCGACGCTGGCGCTGCTGCTGTGCCTTACCGTCGCGCTGGCGGCCTGCAGTTCGACACGCCACCGCGCACCGGTCGAGACGCGCACCAGTGGCGCCCGCCCGCCGGTGGCGGCCGCCAGCGCACCGCCGATCGCGCCCGCCGACGCCCCGCCCGGCACGGTCGAGGCGCGGCCCTCGTCGGTCGATGCCAGTCCAACCGCGGTGCAAAGCGGCGGTGGAACCTACGTCGTCAAGCCTGGCGACACGCTGATCCGGATCGGCCTGGAGACGGGGCAGAACTGGCGCGACATCGCGCGCTGGAACGGCATCGAGAATCCCAACGTGCTCGAGGTCGGCCAGGTGCTGCGCGTGGTGGCGCCGATGGGCCTGCCCGAAACCGTCGTGTCGCGGCCTGCGAGCGAGGCGGCTCGGCCGGCCGAGGCTGCCGCCGCCGAGGCACGCGTGGCGACGCCCGGTGCGACGCCGGCAGCCGCGCCGGCGGCCCCGACCCCCTTGGCGGGCGCGGGCGACGCCGACGGCGCGCTGAACTGGCAGTGGCCGGCCAGTGGCGCCGTGCTGCGCGGCTTCGACGATGCGCGCAGCAAGGGCGTGGCCATCGCCGGCCAGGCCGGCGACCCGGTCTTCGCCGCCGCCGACGGGCGCGTCGTGTACGCGGGCTCCGGCCTGCGGGGGTACGGCAACCTCGTCATCGTCAAGCACAACAACACCTTCCTCAGCGCCTACGCCCACAACAGCCGGCTGCTGGTCAAGGAAGACGACGCGGTGCGGCGCGGCCAGAAGATCGCCGAGATGGGTTCGAGCGACGCCGACCGGGTGCAGTTGCACTTCGAGATCCGGCGCCAGGGCAAGCCGGTCGATCCGGCGCGCTACCTGCCGGCACGCTGACCGCAGGCCGCCGGCGGCACGGGGCCGCCGCGTTGCCGGATGCGCCATGGTGCGCGCGCGTGTCAGCGTTTCCCTGAAGTGTCCTCCGGACGCCACCGGTCTAGCATGCGGCCGGTTCGGTCACGCGGCGGATTCGCGCTCTGGGGGGTCGGTTGTTCCTGGTACAGCTCATCATCGGCGGCATCGCCCAGGGCTGCATCTACGGACTGATCGCACTTGGCTTCGTGCTGATCTACAAGGCCACCGAGACGGTGAGCTTCGCGCAGGGCGAGCTGATGATGCTCGGCGCCTTCTGCGGCCTGGCGCTGATGACGATACTGGGCTTCCCGTTCTGGCTCGCGGTGCCGTCGTCGATCGCCGCCATGGCGACCTTCGGTCTGCTGGCTGAGCGCGTCGTGATACGGCCGATCCTCGGCCAGCCGGCGTTCTCCATCGTCATGCTGACGATCGGCATCGGATACGTGGCACGCGGCGTCGTGACGATGATCCCCGTCATCGGCACCGAGACCCACGTGCTGCCGGTGCCCTACAAGGACGCCATCGCCGACGTCGGCGGGCTGGTGGTCAACTTCGAGCAGGTCGCCGTCATCGGCAGCACGGCAGTGCTGTGCGCGCTGCTGTTCGCGCTGTTCCGCTACAGCAAGGTCGGCATCGCGATGCAGGCGGCGTCGCAGAACCAGCTCGCGGCCTACTACATGGGCATCCCTGTGCAGCGCCTGAACGGCCTGGTGTGGGGACTGGCCGCGGCCGTGGCGGCGATCGCCGGCATCCTGCTGGCACCGATCACCTTCGTGCATGCCAACATGGGCCTGATCGGGCTGAAGGCCTTTCCGGCGGCAGTGGTCGGAGGATTCGGCAGCCTGCCAGGCGCGATCGTCGGCGGTCTCATCATCGGCGTCGTCGAGGCGCTGGCCGGCTTCTACCTGCCGGAGGGATTCAAGGACGTCGCAGCCTACGTCGTCGTCCTGCTGATGCTGATGATCAAGCCCAACGGCCTGTTCGGCGAGAACCTGCGCAAGAAGGTCTGAGGGATGCGCTTCATCTTCAAGACCGCTTACGACCAGGACATCCGCCTGGCCAAGCACGGTGGTCACCGGTTCTGGTACGGACTGCTGCTGGTGGCGCTGCTGACCGCGCCGTGGTTTCCCGACTGGCTGCTCGGCGCCTACGGACTGTCGCTGCTGACGCAGATCCTGATCTACGGCATCGTCGGCCTCGGGCTGATGGTGCTGGCCGGGTTCACCGGGCTGTTCTCGATCGGCCACGCGGCCTTCCTCGGTGTCGGCGCCTACACGCAGGCGGTGCTCGCGGCGCAGGGCTGGCCCTTCCCGTTGTCGCTGGCGGCGGCGGCGGCGCTGTCGGCCATCGTCGGCGCCGTCGTCGGCCTGCCGGCGCTGCGTGTCAAGGGCATCTACCTGGGCATCGCGACGTTGGCGTTCGGTTTCATCGTCGAGGAGGTGCTCGCGCGCTGGGAGAGCGTGACCGGCGGCAACTCCGGGCTCATGGTCGGTCAGCCGCAGATGTTCGGCTGGGTCGCCGACAGCGGCGAGTCGTTCTACCTGCTGTGCCTGGCGATCGCCGTCGGCTGCACGCTGGCGGTGCTCAACCTGCTGCGCAGCCCGACCGGGCGCGCCTTCGTGGCGATCCGCGACAGCGAGATCTCGGCCCAGAGCATGGGCATCCATCTCGCCTACTACAAGACGCTGAGCTTCTCGATCAGCGCCGCGCTGGCCGGCATCGGCGGTGCGCTCTACGCGCACATGATCCGCTTCCTGTCGCCCGAGCAGTTCAACATCATCCAGTCGATCGACCTGCTGCTGATGGTCGTCATCGGCGGCTTGGGTAGCGTGCACGGCGCGTTCCTGGGTGCCGCCTTCCTGATCGGCATGCCGCAGGCGATCTCGGCCTTCAAGGACCTGCTGCCCGATGCCATCGGCCAGGCGCCGGGGCTGAAGTCGGTCATCTACGGCCTGGTGCTGATCGCCTTCGTGCTGTTCGAGCCGCTCGGCATCTACGGCCGCTGGCTGAAGATCCGGACCTGGTTCCAGCTCTTTCCCTTCTACCGCAAGGGCCTCTTCAAGCGGCAGAAGACCTTCCAGAAATCGGATCGACTTCGATGATGCCCGCGTGCGCGCTCGCTCTCGCTGCCCCCCGAGGGGGCGTTCAGTGCCTTCGGGGCGTCCGGGCGGTACTGCAATGAGCGCCGGCGCCGACGCCGACATCCTGCTGCAGGCGCGCCGGCTCCAGGTGCGCTTCGGCGGCGTGCTGGCCGTCAACGAGGTCAGCTTCGATGTCCGCCGCGGCGAGGTCTTCACGCTGATCGGCCCGAACGGCGCCGGCAAGACCACGGTCTTCAACCTGATCAGCCGGATCTACACGCCGACGGCCGGCGAGATCCGGTTCGAAGGCGAGCCGCTGTCGCAGGTCGCGCCGCACCGCGTGGCCGCGCTCGGCATCGCGCGCACCTTCCAGAACATCGAGCTGTTCGAGCACGCCACCGTGCTGCAGAACCTGCTGATCGGGCGCCACATCCACCACCCGCGCCGGCTGTGGGCCGAGCTGCTGTTCCTGCCCGCGGTGCGGGCCGCCGAGCGCGAGACGCGGCACAAGGTCGAGGAGGTGATCGAGTTCCTCGACCTGCAGCACTACCGCGACACGATGGTCGCCGGACTGCCCTACGGCGTGCGCAAGGTGGTCGAGCTCGCGCGTGCGCTGGCCACGGCGCCCAAGCTGCTGCTGCTCGACGAGCCGTCCTCGGGGCTGAACGTCGAGGAGACCGACGACATGGCCTTCTGGATCCAGGACATCCGCGACGACCTGGGCATCACGGTGCTGATGGTCGAGCACGACATGACGCTCGTCTCGCGCGTGTCCGACCGCGTGCTGGCGATGAACCAGGGCGAGGTGCTGGCCACCGGCACGCCGTCCGAGGTGCAGCGACACCCGGGCGTGATCGAGGCCTACCTCGGCACCGCCGACGACGCGACCTCGCTGCGGAGGCGTCGCGCGTGACGGCGGCCGTGTGGCCATCGGACGCCGGCCGCTCGACGGCCGACGTCATCCTGCGCCTGGCCAACGTCGAGAGCGCCTACGGTCCGATCAAGGCGATCCGCGGCGTCAGCCTGGCGGTGCGCCAGGGCGAGATCGTCACCGTGCTGGGCAGCAACGGTGCCGGCAAGACGACCATCCTGAAGACCATCTCGGGGATCATCGACCCGCGCAAGGGCAGCGTCGAGTTCGCTGGCGAGAACATCACCGCGCTCGACCCGGCGTTGATCGTGCGCAAGGGGCTGGTGCACGTGCCCGAGGGGCGGGAGGTCTTTCCGCTGCTTTCGGTGCGCGACAACCTGCTGATGGGTGCCTACACGCGGGCCGACCGCGACGCCGTGGCGCGTGACATGGCGATGGTATTCGGCTACTTCCCGATCCTCAAGGAGCGCGAGCGCCAGGAGGCCGGGTTGCTGTCGGGCGGCCAGCAGCAGATGCTGGCGATCAGCCGCGCGCTGATGGCCGACCCGACGCTGATCCTGCTCGACGAGCCCAGCCTCGGCCTGAGCCCCAAGCTGACGAAGGAGATCTTCGAGATCGTCGTGCGCATCAACCGCGAGCGCGGCACGACGATGCTGCTGGTGGAGCAGAACGCCAACATGGCGCTCAACGCCGCCGACCACGGCTACGTGCTGGAGAACGGCCGCATCGTGATGGAGGACAGCTGCGAGCGGCTGCGCGAGAAGGAGGACATCAAGGAGTTCTACCTCGGCATGAAGGAGGAGGGCGCCCGGGGCGAGCGGCGATGGAAGAAGAAGAAGACCTGGCGATGAGGACGGCGCGATGAAGTCGGCACCGAAGGGCCTGTGGGACGTGCGCGAGCCGCAGCCGCCGGCCGGCGTGCTGGTGCCCGGCGAGACGCTGCAGCAGATGTTCTGGCACGCGGTCGAGCTGCGCGGCGAGCGGGTCTGGCTGCGCGAGAAGGAGCTCGGCCTCTGGCGTGGCTGGAGCTGGCGCCAGGTCGGCGACGCGGTGCGCGAGACGGCGATGGGGCTGGCCTCGCTCGGCTTCGAGCCTGGCGACACCGCCTCGATCCTGTCCAACACGGTGGTCGAGTGGGTGATCGCCGACCTTGCCATCCTGTCGGCCGGCGGCGTGTCCAACGGCATCTACCCGACCGACGCACCGTCGCAGGTGCATTACCTGTGCCTGGACTCGGGCACCCGCGTGCTCTTCGTCGAGAACGAGGAGCAGCTCGACAAGGCCCTCGAGGTGCGCGACGGGCTGCCGGCGCTGAAGGCGATCGTCGTCTTCGACATGGAGGGGCTGCACCGCTTCGCCGACCCGATGGTGATGAGCCTGGAGGCGCTGCGCGAGCGCGGCCGCGCGCACGACCGGGCGCACGCGGGGCTGTTCGACGCGCGGCTCGCCAGCCGCCGGCCCGAGGACCTGGCGATCCTTGTCTACACCTCGGGCACGACCGGCAAGCCCAAGGGCGCGATGCACAACCACCGGGGGCTGATCCACGTCGTGCGCGGCTACTCCGACATCTTCGACCAGGACGAGCACGACGAGCGCATGGCCTTCCTGCCGCTGTGCCACATCGTCGAGCGCGTCGGCGGCCAGTATGTCGGCATGTACACCGGTTCGGTGCTGAACTTCGTCGAGAACCCCGACACGGTGCCGGAGAACGTGCGCGAGATCGCGCCGACGATCTTCACCGCGGTGCCGCGCGTGTGGGAGAAGTTCTACTCCGCGGTGATGATCGCGCTGTCCGAGTCGAGCCGGCTGCAGCAAGCGGCCTACGCCTGGGGCATCGGCATCGGCCGGCGCATCGCCGACCTCGTGCTGGCCGGCCAGCCGGTGCCGACCTCGCTGAAGCTGCGCTTCATGCTGGCGCGCTGGATCGCGATCGACAACGTGCGCAAGCTGATCGGCATCCATCGCGCGCGCGTGCTGCTGACCGGCGCGGCGCCGATCGCGCCCGACCTGATCCGCTGGTACCTGGCGCTCGGCGTGCCGATGGCCGAGGGTTGGGGGCAGACCGAGTCCGGCGGCGCGTCCACCGTCGTGCCGATCACGAGGCTGCGGCCGGGCTCGATCGGCACGGCGTCACCGTTCAACGAGGTCCGTGTCGACCCCGACACCGGCGAGTTGCTGATCCGCGGCCCCAACGTCTTCATGGGCTACCTGAACCAGCCCGAGAAGACCGCCGAGACGATCGACGCCGACGGCTGGCTGCACACCGGCGACGTCGGCACCGTCGACGAGGAAGGGTTCTTCCGCATCACCGACCGCATGAAGGACATCATCATCACGGCCGGGGGCAAGAACATCACGCCAAGCGAGCTCGAGAACGAGCTCAAGTTCTCGCCCTACGTGACGGACGCGGTCGTGATCGGCGACAAGCGCGCCTACCTGACGGCGCTGGTCATGATCGACCAGGAGAACGTCGAGAAGTACGCCCAGGACCACGACGTGCCCTTTTCCAACTATGCCAGCCTAACCCGCGCGCCCGCGGTGCAGGCGCTGATCCAGGGCGAGATCGACAAGGTCAACGCCAAGTTCGCGCGCGTCGAGCAGATCAAGGCCTTCCGGCTGATCGAGACCCAGCTCACCGCCGAGGACGAGGAATTGACCCCGACGATGAAGCTCAAACGGCGGTTCGTGCAGCAGAAGTACGCGCCGATGATCGAATCGATGTACGGCAGCCGCTGAACGCGGCACTCAACGAAGGAGACGACACATGAAGCACCAATGGTTCAGCCTGCTCGCCGTCGCGGGCCTGGCGGCGGTCGCCACGACCGCGGCCGCCCAGAGCGCCCAGGGCGTGAGCAAGGACGAGATCGTGCTCGGCTCGATCCAGGACCTCTCCGGCCCGCTGGCCGGCTTCGGCAAGCAGGTCCGCCTGGGCATGATGCTGCGCGTCGACGAGGCCAACGAGCAGGGCGGCGTCAACGGCCGCAAGCTGAGGCTGCTGGTCGAGGACTCGGCCTACGACCCGCGCAAGGCGGTGCTGGCGGCGCAGAAGCTGGTCAACCAGGACAAGATCTTCGCCATGATCGCGCACATCGGAACGGCGCAGAACATGGCCGCGATGCCGGTGCAGTTCGAGAAGAACGTGATCAACTTCTTCCCGGTCACGGCGGCGCGCCAGATGTACGACCCCTTCCACCGGCTCAAGTACTCCTTCGCCGCGACCTACTATGACCAGATGCGCATCGCCGCGCCGATGCTGGCCAAGGAGAAGAGCGCCACGAAGGTGTGCACGATCTACCAGGACGACGAGTTCGGGCTGGAGGTCATGCGCGGCGCCGAGGACGGCCTGAAGGCCGCCGGCATGGCGCTGGCCGAGAAGACCACCTTCAAGCGCGGGGCGACCGATTTCTCCAGCCAGGTCGCGCGCATGAAGGCCTCGGGCTGCGACATGGTCGTGCTCGGCACCATCATCCGCGAGACCATCGGCACCATCGCCGAGAGCCGCAAGACGGGCTTCAACCCGACCTTCCTCGGCTCGAGCGCCGCCTACACCGATCTCATCCACAAGCTCGGCGGCAAGGCGATGGACGGCCTGTACGCGACGATGACGGTGCAGCACCCGTACCTGGATGCGACCTCGCGCCCGATCAGCTTCTGGGCCAACAAGTACAAGACCAAGTTCAACGAGGATCCGACCGTGTTCTCCGTCTACGGCTACACCGCGATCGACGCCTTCATCCGTGCCGCCGGGAACGCGGGCCAGAGCCTGACGACAGACAGCTTCATCAAGGCGATGGACACGATGGTCATCCCGCCGGACATCTTCGGCAGCGCCGAAATGACCTTCAGCCCGACCAAGCGGCTCGGCAGCGACGCCACCCGGCTGTCCAAGC
>CAZQPN010000049.1:0-11281 GCA_964595215.1 uncultured Rubrivivax sp.
CGGCGCAGATCCTGTGGGTCAACATGGTCAGCTCGATCGCGCTGGCGCTGGTGCTCGCCTTCGAGCCGACCGAGGCCGACGTCATGAAGCGGCCGCCGCGCCGGCCCGACGAGCCGATGCTGTCGCGCTTCGTCCTGTGGCGCGTCGGCTTCGTCTCGACGCTGTTCCTGGCCGGCATCTTCGGCATGTACGAGTGGGCGCTGTGGCACGGAGCGTCGGTCGAGACGGCGCGCACGGTCGCCGTCAACACGCTGGTGGCGATGGAAGTGTTCTACCTGTTCAGCGTGCGCTATCTGAAGGCGCCGTCGTTCACGCTGCAGGGGGTCAGGGGCACGCCGAGGGTGCTGCTGGCCGTGGCGGCGGTGTTCGTGCTGCAGCTGGGTTTCACCTACGCGCCCTTCATGCAGGCACTGTTCGCCAGCACCGCGCTGCCGCTGCGCACCGGGATTGCGATCGTCGGCGTCGGCGTGGCGGTGCTGGTCGTGCTCGAGCTCGAGAAGCTGCTGCTGCGCCGGCTCGGCGTGGCCACCGGTTGAGGTCGCGATGATCGAACATGGGCCCTTCGGCGAGATCGCGCTGCTGCTGCTGATCTGCGCGCTCGCCGGCGCGCTGTTCGTGCGCCTGCGCCAGCCGGTGCTGATCGCCTACATCGTGGTCGGCATCGCGGTCGGGCCGGCGGTGCTGGGCCTGGTCGGTGCGCACGACCAGATCGACCTGCTGGCGCAGGTGGGCGTGGCGGTGCTGCTGTTCGCCGTCGGCCTGAAGCTGGACCTTCAGCACGTGCGCCACATCGGGCCGGTGGCGCTGGCCACCGGGCTGGGGCAGCTGAGCTTCACGATCGTGATCGGCTTCGGCCTCGTCCTGGCGCTCGGCAAGAGCGCGATGGAAGCACTTTACGTCGCCGTGGCGCTGACCTTCTCCAGCACCATCATCATCGTCAAGCTGCTGTCGGACAAGCGCGAGCTCGACAGCCTGCACGGACGCATCGCGGTGGGCTTCCTGATCGTGCAGGACCTCGCGGTGGTGGTGGCGATGATGGCCATGAGCGCGCTGCGGGACACCGGTGGGGATGCCGGCTGGGCGGGTGTGCTGCTGTCGCTCGGCTGGCGCCTGGCGGTCGCTGCCGTGGTGATGGCGGTGCTGATGCGATGGGTGCTGCCGGCGGTCGTCTCGTCGATGGCGCGTTCGCAGGAGCTGCTGCTCGTCTTCGCGGTGGCCTGGGGCGTCGCGCTGGCGGCCCTGGGCGAGTGGGCCGGGTTCAGCAAGGAGGCGGGCGCCTTCCTGGCCGGCTTCTCGCTCGCCTCGACGCCCTACCGCGAGGCGATGAACGCGCGCCTGACCGGCATCCGCGACTTCCTTCTGCTGTTCTTCTTCATCGACCTCGGCGCGAAGCTGGAGCTGTCGACGCTCGGCGCGGAGGTGGGGCCGGCGATCGTGCTCTCGCTGTTCGTGCTGATCGGCAACCCGCTGATCGTGATGGCCATCATGGGCTGGATGGGCTACCGCAGGCGCACCGGCTTCCTGGCCGGGCTGACGGTGGCGCAGATCAGCGAGTTCTCGATCGTCTTCGTCGCGATGGGCATCACGCTCGGGCATGTCGGCGTGCAGGCGCTGGGGCTGACGACGCTGGTCGGGCTGGTGACGATCACGGTCTCGACCTACATGATCCTGTACTCGCAGCCGCTGTACGAACGGCTGGCACCCTGGCTCGGGCGCTTCGAGCGGCGCAGACCCTTTCGCGAGCTGGCCGTCGAGCAGGCCGCGGCTGACGGTGCCGGCGTCGAGGTCATCGTGTTCGGCCTGGGTCGCTATGGCAGCCGGCTGCTGGCGCAGCTGCGCGCCGATGGCGTGGTGGCCATCGGCGTCGATTTCGATCCCGAGGCCGTGCGCGCGCTGCATCGGCAGGGCCTGCCGGTGCACTTCGGCGACGGCGAAGACCCGGAGTTCCTGGCCTCGCTGCCGCTGCCCGCCGCGCGCTGGGTGATCACGACCTTTCCGCAGTACGAGAGCAACCGGGCGCTGTTGCACGCGCTGCGCGAGGCACACTACGAGGGCCGCGTCGCGGCTGCCGTGCGGGACCCGGCCCATGGCCGGGCGCTGGCCGCCGCGGGCGTGCCGCTGATCCTGAACCCGTTCGAGGACGCGGCCGACCACGCGGCGCGGCGCCTGGCCGGGGAGCTGCGCGCTGGCGCGCACGACGACGAGGCCCGACGATGACCGCCCTGAAACACCTGATCGCAGCGACCGACCTTTCCGCCCCGGCCCGCCAGGCCGCCGAGCGTGCGGCGCGGCTGGCGCACGAGACAGGCGCCAGCCTGACCCTGCTGCACGCGCTGGCGCAGCGCCCGCTGCAGGAACTGCAGCAGTGGCTCGGGGCGCCGCTGGCCGAGCAGTTGCGCGACGCTGCCCGGCACGAGCTGGGCCAGCTTGCCGCCGAGCTGCAGGCCGCACGCCAAGTGGCTGTGCAGGCCCGGATCGAGACCGGGCCGGTGCTGGACGCACTGCTGCAGGCGGCCGACGCGCAGGCCGCCGACCTGATCGTGCTGGGCGCGCGTGGCGCCGGTTTCCTGCGCCGGATGGTGCTGGGCACGACTGCCGAGCGGCTGCTGCGGCGCACCCAGCGCCCCTTGCTGGTGGTGCGCCAGGCCGCGCACGAGCCCTACCGGCGCGCGCTGCTGGCACTGGATTTCTCGCCCTGGTCTGCGGCCGTGCTGGCGCAGGCCCGGCGTGTCGCGCCGCACGCGCGCTGGATCCTGTTCAATGCGTTCCAGGTGCCGTTCGAGGAGAAGCTGCGCTTTGCAGGCGTCGACACCGCCGCGGTGGAGCTCTACCGTCGCCAGTCGCGGGCGCAGGCCACGCAGCAGGTGCATGCGTTGGCCGCGCAGGCCGGGCTGAAGCCGGCGCAGTGGGAACCCTGCATCGTCGAGGGCGACGCCTCGCTGCGCCTTGTCGAGCAGGAGCAGGTGCTGGGCACCGACCTCGTCGTGCTCGGCAAGCACGGCCAGAGCGCGGCCGAGGACCTGCTGCTGGGCAGTGTGACCAAGCACGTGCTGGCCGAGGGCCAGTCGGACGTCCTGGTGGCGACGCTGCCGCGTGTACCGGCTGGCGGGGCCGCGGCTACTTGACGACCATTACCGGCACCGGCGACAGCACCAGCACCTTCTGCGTGACGCTGCCCAGCAGCAGCTTGGCCACGCCGGTGCGGCCGTGCGAGCCCATCACGATCAGGTCGGCGCCGCAGCGGCGCGCCGCCTCGACGATCGCCTCGGCTGGGCTGACGCCTTCCAGCGACTCGGTCTCGATCTTGATGCCCGGCACGGCAGCCAGGGCGCGCACGCGGACGAACGCGTTGTCCGCCTGCTGCTGCGCTGCGGCTTGGTAAGCATCGCGGCCGGTGTCGCTGGTCGCGCCGATGCCGGTGTAGGGGTAGGGCTCCTGCACGAACACGACGTGCAGCGGCGCGCCGCACAGCTTGGCCAGCGCCGCGGCGCGCTCGGCGGCGGCCAGCGAGACCTCGGAGCCGTCGGTGGGCAGAAGGATCTTGTCGAACATGGTGGGCTTGCTCCAGGCTTTGTCGGGGGACGGGTCGGGACGATGTCGGATGGCGACGACAATACACCGTGAGCGCACCGGCGCCGTGGCGGCGCCGAACTTCGCGCCGCGTCGTCGATCGACCTGGTAAGACATTGATCATCAAGAAGGGCAAGGCATGCAGATCCAACTGAATACCGACAACCACGTCCACGGCGACGAGTCCCTGGCCGACTGGGCCGAGCGCGAGTTGCGCGACCGCCTGCAACGGTTCGTCGACCACATCACGCGCATCGAGGTGCACCTGAGCGACATCAACGCCGCCCGCGTGTCGGCCCAGGACAAGCGATGCATGCTGGAGGCGCGGCTGGCGGGTCGCCCCCCCGTGGCCGTCACGCACGACGCGGCCAAGGTGGCCGATGCGCTCTTCGGCGCCAGCGACAAGCTGGTGCGCGCGCTGGACACGGCGCTCGGCCGCGTGCGCGACGCCCACGGCCGCGACACCATCCGGGGCGCCTGAGCGCGAGCCGTCCCGCGTCGCGCCGGTCATCAAGTGCCGGCCAGCCGCTGCCGATAGCGCGTGGCGCTAGGCCGGCTGGCCTTCGCGGCGACGCCGACGGCGGCGTTTCAACCACACGCCGATCGTCCACAGCAGATGAACCAGGGCCCAGGCCGACAGACCGCCGGCGACGGCGAAGATCGCCAGACCGACGAACAGCGGCTTGCCGATGGCCTTGGCGCGAGCGATCCAGCCCTTGTCGTCGGCGTGTGGCGCCTCGACCGCAGTCGCCAGCGCCCGGGCCTTGCCGGGCTTGACGTCCTCGCCGAGCACCGCGGCGCCGGTCTTGTACGCGAGCAGGAAGATCGGCGCGTAGGTGAACGGGTTGGAGACCAGCGTCGTCACGGCGGCCACCGGCAGGTTGGCGCGCAGCAGCAGCGCGAACAGCGCGGCGCCGAAGATCTGGGCCACTGGGATCAGGAAGCCGAAGAACACGCCGATGCCGGCGCCCATCGCCACGCGCCGCCGGTTCATGTGCCAAAGCCATGGCCGACGCAGCAACGGGCCCAGCCATCTCAGCGATGGATGGGCGCGCAGGGTTTCCTCGGTGGGCGTGAAGCGCCGGATCCATTGCCGCATACGACAATGATGCCAGTTGTCTCCTCGGGTTCATCGGCGCGCCATCGATGGTTCTGAGTGCCTTTTCCGGGCGCCTTCTGGCGCTGTCGGTCTGCCTTGCCGCGGCATTCGCGGCGCACGCTCTGGCGCCCGAAGCACAGGCCGGCGCGCTGGCGCTGTTCGCCCTGGTCGGCGCGCTGTGGCTGACGCAGGCGCTGCCGCTGGCGGTGACCGCGCTGGGGGTGCCGCTGGGCGCGGTACTGCTCGGCCTGGCCACGCCGACAGCGGCCCTGACGCCGTTCGCGCACCCGGTGATCTTCCTCTTCCTCGGCGGCTTCGCACTGGCTGCGGCGTTGCAGCGCCAGGGGCTGGACGTCGCGCTGGCAGGCGCCGTGCTGCGCCTGGCCGGCGGCCGCCGGCTGGGCGCGGTGCTGCTGCTGGCGGCGATGACGGCGCTGCTGTCGATGTGGATCAGCAACACCGCCACCGCCGCGATGATGCTGCCGCTGGCGCTGGGCCTGCTGCGTGAGGGACCGCAGTCCGCGGCGCCGTCGAATCGGGATCAAGAGCGCGAGGTCGGCCCGCGCGAACGGATCTTCGTGCTGCTGGCGCTGGCCTACAGCGCCAGCATCGGAGGCATCGCGACGCCGGTGGGCAGCCCGCCGAACGCGATCGCAGCGGCCCAGGCGGGGCTGGACTTCGCGCAGTGGCTGGCCTACGGCCTGCCGGCCGCGGCGCTGCTATGGCCGCTGATGCTGGGCGTGCTGTGGCTGCTGCTGCGGCCGCGACTTGGCGGGCGGGTGGCGCAGGCGTCGGTGTCGCTGGCCTGGACGCGCGAGCGCATCGTCACGGTCGCGATCTTCGCTGCCACGGTCGTCGGCTGGGTCGGCGGCGCGCCTCTGGCGCGCGCGCTCGGTGTCGCCGGCGACACCGACAGCCTGGTCGCGCTGGCGGCGATCGTGGCGCTGACCGGCAGCGGCGTGCTGGGTTGGCGCGAGCTCGAGTCGCGTGCGCAATGGGGCGTGCTGCTGCTGTTCGGCGGCGGGCTGGCGCTGTCGGGCGTGATGCAGTCCAGCGGTGCCAGCCGCGTGCTGGCCGAGGGCCTGCTCGCACAGGTGCAGGGCGCGCCGGCCTGGCTGGTGCTGGCCGGTGTCCTCGCCTTCGTCGTCTTCCTGACCGAACTGGTCAGCAACACCGCCAGCGCGGCGTTGCTGCTCCCGATCTTCCTGCCGATGGCCGCGGTCCTCGGGCTGCCGCCGCCGGCGGCCGCGGCGGCGATCGCGGTGGCCGCTTCGTGCGCCTTCATGCTGCCGGTCGCCACGCCGCCGAACGCCATCGTGTTCGCCACCGACCAGGTGCCGCAGGCGCAGATGATGCGCTGCGGCCTGTGGCTCAACCTCGTCAGCATTGCCGCCATCGGTGCGCTGGGGACGCTGCTGTGGGGGTGACCGTGTGGGCCATGGCCGCCGGGATGGCCGGGGGGATCGGCCTGTTCCTGCTCGGCATGACGATGATGACCGAGGGCCTGCGCATGGCCGCCGGCCCGGCGCTCGAGCGCATCCTGGCCGGCGCCACGCGGACGCGTTGGCACGCACTCGGCTCGGGCGTGCTGGTGACGACGATGGTGCAGTCGTCGACCGCCGTCACGGTGGCCGCGATCGGCTTCGTCAACGCCGGGCTGATGACGCTGGCACCCGCGCTGTGGGTGCTGTTCGGCGCCAACGTCGGCACGACGATGACGGGCTGGATCGTCGCTCTCGTCGGGTTGAAGTTCAAGGTCGACGCGCTGGCGCTGCCGCTGATCGGTGTCGGTGTCATGCTGCGCCTGACCGGTGCCGGCACGCGGCGCGGCGCGCTCGGCGACACGCTGGCAGGCTTCGGCCTGCTGTTCCTGGGCTTCGCGATGCTGCAGGACAGATTCGCCGGCCTGTCCGACCGAGTCACGCTGCCCACCGGCGACGGGTCGCTGGCGGTCGTTGCGCAGGTGCTGGTGGGCGTCGCGCTGACGCTGCTGACGCAGTCGTCGAGCGCCGCCATGGCGATCACGCTGACGGCCGCCCAGGGCGGCCTGCTGAGCGCCCAGGCCGCGGCGGCTGTCGTCATCGGGGCCAACATCGGCACCACCGCGACCGCGATCCTGGTGGCAATCGGCGCGACGCCGAACGCGCGCCGGGCGGCGGCGGCGCACGTGGCCTTCAACCTGATCACCGGGCTGGTCGCGCTGGCGCTGCTGCCCTGGCTCGTCGAAGCCATCGCCGACGCCCGCCAGGCGATGGGCTTGGCGCCCGACCCTGCGATCCGGCTGGCGATCTTCCACACCGTCTTCAACCTGCTCGGCGTGGTGCTGATGTGGCCGCTGGCGGCACCGCTGACGCGCTGGCTACAGGGGCGCTTCCGCGCCGCCGAGGAGGACGAAGCACGCCCGCGCCACCTGGACGACACGGTGCTGGCCGTGCCGGCGCTCGCGGTCGATGCGCTGGAGCGCGAGATTGCGCGCAGCGGGCATGTCGCCGTGCGTGCCGCGCGTGCCGCGCTGACCGGCGCCGATGCGGCGACGGTGGCGCGCGAGCAGCGCGTCGTGGAGGCGCTCGATGGGGCGATCGAGCGCTTCGTCGAACGGGTCAATCGGGCGAGCATGCCGCACGAAGCCGCCCAGCGCCTGGCGCGCGCGCTGCGTGTCCTGCGATACCACCAGACGGTCGGCGAGGCGGCGCTCGAGGCGGCGCGCCTGCGCCAGGGGCTGGACGAGCGCGCGCCGGTGGCCGCCCTGGAGCGCGACTTCGTCCAGGGCGCCGCCACCTTGCTCGCGCTGTGCGACCCCGCGCCCGATGCCGGTCCGATGCAGGTGGACCTGGCCGTGGTGGACGCCGCCCTGGCGTCGGCGCTTGTCGCCTACCAGGCGCTCAAGGCCGGGCTGCTCGAGGCCGGCGCCACCGGCGCGCTGGCGATGGCGCCGATGGAAACGGCGCTGCGCCGCCACAGCGCGCTGCACCGCTGCCTGGATCAGTCGGCAAAGGCCGTGCGCCTGGCGCGGCTGCCACGGGACCAGGACGAGCGCGTCGAGCCGAGCGGCGTTAACGCGGACTGACCTGCGCGGCCGGCGTCAGCCGCCCGGCCGGCGCCGAGGAAACATCGTCACCACCAGCGTGACCACCGTCAACGGCGCGACGAATCCCATCATCACCTCCGAGAAGGCCGGCAGGGCTGCATGGTCCTGCGAGCGCAGGATCAGGTAGGCGGTGTAGGCGGCGTAGTACAGCAGGAAGACGGCGCCCTCCCAGCGCGCGACTTCGCGCCCGGTGAAGAAGATCGGCAGACAGGCCACCAGCGCCGCGAGCATCACCCACAGGTCGAAGCGCAGCACGGCGTCGGGCACCGGCAGCCCGCCCGGCAGCGCGGCCAAGCCCGCCAGGCCGATGACGCCCAGCAGGTTGAAGGTGCAGCTGCCCACGACGTTGCCGACCGCCAGGTCGCGCTGTCCCTTGACGGCGGCCGCCACCGAGGCCGCCACCTCGGGCAGCGAGGTGCCGGCGGCGAGGATGGTCAGCCCGATGACGATTTCGCTCACGCCCAGGGTGCGCGCGAACGACACGGCCGCCGTGACCAGTGCCTGCGAGCCGCCGACGAGCAGCGCGAGCCCGACTGCCACCAGCGCCAGCTGGACCCAGACCTTGCCGCTGTCGTCGGTGGGCGCATCGTAGCCCTCGGAGGCGGCGTCTGCAGCGGTCTCGGCGCGCGACTGACGGATCAGGAACACCGTGTAGCCCAGCAGGCAGGCCAGCAGCAGCGCACTGTCGAAGCCACCGATGCGGCCGTCGAGGCCGAGCACCAGCACCAGCACGGCGGCGCCGATCATGATCGGCAGCTCCTGGCGGATCACCTGCAGATGCACCGCCAGCGGGGTGATCAGCGACGCGACACCGAGGATGAAGAGGATGTTGAAGGTGTTGGAGCCGACCGCGTTGCCGAGCGCTAGGTCGGTCTGCCCGCCCATCACCGCGGCCACCGACACCGTCATCTCCGGCGCGCTGGTGCCGAAGGCCACGATGGTCAGGCCGACGACCAGCGGCGACACGCCCCAGCTCAGCGCCAGCTTCGACGCGCCGCGCACCAGCAGCTCCGCGCCGGCGACGAGCGCGACCAGCCCGGCGGCGAACAGCAGCAACTGCATCATGCCGATGGCCTCCGCTGAAGTTGCAGCAGGCCGCGCAGTTCGGCGATCTCGCCGCGCAGGGCGCGCACCTCGGTATGCAGGTCGGACTCGATGTGGTCGCGGGCCTGCTCGACGGCGGTCACGGTGTCGGCGTGCTCCGACTCGGTGAAGCTCTGCATTGCGCTGACGATGACGCCGATGAACAGGTTCAGCATCGTGAAGGTGGCCATCAGGATGAACGGGATGAAGAAGCTCCAGGCGTACGGATAGAGCTCCATCACGGGGCGCACGATGCCCATGGACCAGCTCTCCAGCGTCATGATCTGGAATAGCGAATACAGCGACCGGCCCAGGGTGCCGAACCAGTCCGGGAAGTCGTCACCGAACAGCCGGGTGGCGATGACACCGAAGACGTAGAACACCAGGCTCAGCACGGCGGCGATGGACGCCAGACCTGGGATCGCGGCCAGCAGCCCGCCGACCACGCGCCGCATCGACGGCACGATGGTCAGGATGCGCAGCACCCGCAGGACGCGCAGCGCACGCAACACCGAGAACGGACCGCTGGCCGGAACCAGCGCGATGGCCACGACGGCAAAGTCGAACACGCTCCAGGGGTCGCGGAAGAAGTCACCGCGCCAGGCCCACAGGCGCAGAGTGATCTCGGCCACGAAGACGGTCAGCAGGGCCTGGTCGATGCGCGAGAGTGTCTCGCCCCAGGCGGCCGTCACGGTCTCCGAGGTGCCCAGACCCAGCGTGACGGCATTCAGGACGATCAGCCCCAGCACCGTGTTCTGCACGCGCGCGCTGGCCAGCCAGGCCTTCAGTCCGGCTCGGGGTTCGGACGGCACGGCGATGACGGGGGAGTGGGGCACGGCAGGCTCCATGGTTGGGCAAGGCACGCAAAGGTGCCCGATTCTGCCAAGCTCGCACGACGGCGGCTGCCAGCGCTCCAGGGGGACGTGCCGGCCTCGCGCCGTCGTGGTCAGGCCGGCTGCCCGCGCGCGGACTGCGATGCGCGTGTCATGCCGGGCGCTGCGGTGGCGCCGTTGGTGAGGTCGCCGGTTGAGCCTGCTGCAGCAGGCCGCGCAGTTCGGCGATCTCGCCGCGCAGGGCGCGCACCTCGGTATGCAGGTCGGACTCGATGTGGTCGCGGGCCTGCTCGACGGCGGTCACGGTGTCGGCGTGCTCCGACTCGGTGAAGCTCTGCATTGCGCTGACGATGACGCCGATGAACAGGTTCAGCATCGTGAAGGTGGCCATCAGGATGAACGGGATGAAGAAGCTCCAGGCGTACGGATAGAGCTCCATCACGGGGCGCACGATGCCCATGGACCAGCTCTCCAGCGTCATGATCTGGAATAGCGAATACAGCGACCGGCCCAGGGTGCCGAACCAGTCCGGGAAGTCGTCACCGAACAGCCGGGTGGCGATGACACCGAAGACGTAGAACACCAGGCTCAGCACGGCGGCGATGGACGCCAGACCTGGGATCGCGGCCAGCAGCCCGCCGACCACGCGCCGCATCGACGGCACGATGGTCAGGATGCGCAGCACCCGCAGGACGCGCAGCGCACGCAACACCGAGAACGGACCGCTGGCCGGAACCAGCGCGATGGCCACGACGGCAAAGTCGAACACGCTCCACGGATCGCGGAAGAAGGCGCTGCGCCACGCCCATATGCGCAACAACACCTCGACGACGAACACCGACAGCAGCGCCCGGTCCAGCACGACCAGTTGCGGGCCCCACGCGGCCATCAGCGTGTCGGACGTCTCCATGCCGAGCGTGATGGCATTGACGATGATGAGCGCCAGCACGGTGTTCTGCACCCTGGCGCTTCCCAGCCAGACCTGCAGACGCGCTCGGGCGGTATCGGGGGGCAGGTCGGCGCTCGGGTTGGTGTTCGGCACGGGGGCTCCGTCAGGGCAGGGGCGCTACGCCCGGATTCTGCCAAGCCGGCAGGGGCCGCAGCGTTCTGGCCGGCTCTCCTGCCGTCCGTCGCCGCTAGAGTAAGGGCTTCGTCAGCCCGGAGGGCGAAAGTCCTCTGGAACGCTCTGCCGTGGCCCGGCCACGTCGCGGTGGGCTGCATCAGGCCCGCGCGCGCCCCGGCGCAGCGGGCCGCCCGAACTGCAAGGAGACACGATGACCGACACCGCCGACACCCCGCTGTACAACCCGCCCGCGGCGCTCGCCAAGGACGCCCATGTCTCCGGCATGGACGCCTACCGCACGCTGGTGGCCGAGGCGGAGGCCGACCACGAGGCCTTCTGGGCGCGCCTTGCGCGCGAACTGCTGACCTGGAAGACGCCCTTCACCCAGGTGCTCGACAGCAGCGATGCGCCGTTCTTCAAGTGGTTCGAGGACGGCACGCTCAACGCGTCGTACAACTGCCTGGACCGCAACGTCGAGCGCGGGCTGGGCGACAAGACGGCGATCATCTTCGAGGCCGACGACGGCAGCGTCGCCAAGGTCACTT
>CAZQPN010000050.1:0-11268 GCA_964595215.1 uncultured Rubrivivax sp.
ACACGCTGGGCGACCTCTTCGTGCCCTTCCACATGCAGCAGGAGTACGCGCGCCGTGTCGCGGCCAAGGGCGCGTCGCACCTGCTGGTCCAGCGCGCGACGCGGGATTACGGCCATTGCACGTTCACCCCGACCGAACTCGTGACGACCTTCGTCGACCTGGTGGCATGGGTCGAGGGCGGCATCAAGCCTGCCGGTGACGACGTGCTCGACCCAGCGGCGGTCGCAGACCCGAACTTCGGCTGCACCTACACGGACAAGGCCGCGCCGCGCCAGTGGGACACACCAGGCCTGGGTTTCCTGGCACCGCCGCCCTGCTCGCCCTGATTCCAGCGCCAGCGCGGTGATCCGCGCCGTGCCCCTCTGGGCCGGCCGCCTACTCGCCACCAAGGGGGCAGCGAGTGCGGCCGGCCGTCACAATCTCGGGGATGGACTCCCTCTCCCAGATCGCCCTCGGCGCCAGCGTCGGCGTGGCCGTCATGGGGCGGCGCACGGCCGTGTGGAAGGCCGCGCTGGCCGGCGCCATGGCCGGCACGCTGCCCGACCTCGACGTCCTGATCGACCACGGCGACCCGATCCGCAACATGGTGCTGCACCGGGCGGAGACGCACGCGCTGTTCTGGCTCACGCTGGCCTCGCTGCCGCTGGGCGCGGCGGTGGCGCGGCTGAGCGGCGAGTGGTCGCAGTGGCGCCGCTGGTGGCTGGCGATGTGGGCCGTGCTCTTCACCCACCCGCTGCTGGACGCGATGACGGTCTACGGCACCCAGCTCGGGCTGCCGTTCACCAACCACCCGTACGGCGTGGGCAGCGTGTTCATCATCGACCCGCTGTACACGATGCCGCTGCTGGTCGGCGTCGGCTGGGCGCTGGCCGTGCGCGGACGGCCCCGTGGCGCCACCGCCAACCTCGTCGGGCTGGCGCTCAGCACCACCTACCTGGGCTGGAGCGTGGCGGCGCAGCAGCACGTCGATGCCGTCGCGCGCGCGGCGCTCGCCGCCCAGGGCATCGCCGCCGAGCGCGTGCTCGTGACGCCGACCGCCTTCAACACCGTGCTGTGGCGCATCGTCGCGATCGACGGCGAGCACTTCCACGAGGGCTTCCACTCGCTGCTCGACGCCTCGACGGCGATCGCCTTCGACCGTTTCGACCGTGGCGCGGCGCTGGGCGCCGAGCTCGCCGGGGTCGAGGGCGTCGAGCGCATCGCCGCCTTCAGCAAGGGCTTCTACAAACTCTGGCAGGACGGCTCGCGCGTGCTGATCACGGACCTGCGCATGGGGCAGGAGCCGACCTACATCTTCACCTTCGCCGTCGCCGAGCGGCGCAGCCCGCCGGTGCCGCTGGCGCGGCCGGTGCAACTGGGGTCGCGCCCGGACCTCGAGCGCGGCCTGCCTTGGCTGTGGCGGCGCGCGCTCGGCGAGCCGCTGCCGCCGCCGCGCTGAGCGCGCGCCGACCGCTGCCGCCGGACGATGCGCCCCGCGCGCTGCATCTCCGCAGCCCCTGCGGCGCCGGCGGACGTGCGCGGACTACAAGGCCGGCCGGCGCGGTCATCTCCGGCGACCGCCGGGCGGCGCCTCTGCCTACCATGGCGGGACCTTCGACCGGAGCCACGCCCATGCTCAAGCCCGCCACTGTCCTCGCCTCCACCCTGCTGATCGCCGGCTGCGGTGCCGAGGTCGCCGGCACCGCCGCCACCGTCGGTCGGCTGCAGGCCACCCAGAACGAACAGGCGCAGGCGCAGAAGCGCCAGATCGAGGCCGGCGTCGGCGCCGCGCTCGAGGCCGGCAAGGCGCGCACCGACGCCGCCAGCCAGTGACGCGACGACGTCGCTTGGCGTCCCCACCGCGTCCGCAGGCGCCCGGCCCGGGCCGCTGACCGGTCACCAGGCCACCCCGGCCGCCGGCCCGCCCGTCCGGCACGGCCATCACCGGCATGGCAGCATCGGGCTGCCGCCGACCCGCGCGGCGCCGAAGCGACCCCGCCCATGTCCGATCCCACGCCGTCCCCGCTGCACGCGGCCAGCGCCCACGCCCAGACGCACGAGATACCGTGGCCGCGCAACCCCGCCGCCGAGCCCGACCGCTGGGGCGTGCATCACGAAGACCCGCCGCCCTACAACCGCCTGCGCGGTCCGGTGCATCCGCGCGGCCCGCAGACCGGCGTGGTCTGGCAGCACGGCCGCGAGCTCGCCGCATGGGGCGAGCCCGACCGCGCCGACCTGACCTTCAGCGTCGCCAAGACCTACCTCGCGCTGCTGGCCGGCATCGCCCAGCGCGACGGCTTGCTGCCCGACGCGCACGAACCCGTGGTCGCCCGCGTGCCCGGCATCGGCTTCGGGTCCGACCACAACCGGCCGATCACCTGGGATCACCTGCTGACCCAGACCAGCGAGTGGGAAGGCACCAGCTTCGGCCTGCCCGACACCGTGGACCGCTGGCGCAAGGTGGCGCAGGACCCGCGCACCCCGGCCGGCCCCAAGGGCGGCGCGCGCCCGCTGCAGCCGCCCGGCACCTACTGGGAATACAACGACGTGCGCATCAACCAGCTCGCGCTGGCGCTGCTGCACCTGTTCGGCCGGCCGCTGCCCGAGGTCTTCCTGGACGAGGTCCTGACGCCGCTGGGCGGCGGCGAGGGCTTCGCCTGGCGCGGCTATGACGACGCCTGGGTCACACTGCCCTTGCCCGACGGCACGCAGCGACGCGTGCAAAGCGTCCCCGGCGGCACGCACTGGGGCGGCGGCGTGTCGATCTCGGCGCGCGACCAGGCCCGCGTCGGCCAGCTGCTGCTGGCCGGCGGTGTGCACGCCGGACGTCAGGTCCTGCCGCGCGCGTGGGTCGAGCGCCTTGCCGCGCCCTGCCCGATCGCGCCCTTCTACGGCCGACTGGTGTGGCTCAACCCCAAGGGCCGTGCCTTCCCCGGCGCATCGCCACGGGCCTTCTTCATGCTCGGTGCCGGCGGCCACTGGGTCTGGATCGAACCGGCCTTCGACGCCGTCGTCGTGCTGCGCTGGCTCGATCCGGCACACGCACCCCACACGATCTCGTTGCTGGCCGAGGCGCTCGCCACGCGCTGACTAGACTCGCGGCATCCCTTCGGCCGCGATGCTGCACTTCCACTTCTCCAACCGCTTCGAGCGCCTGGCCGATCGGCTCCTCGCCCGGCTGGATGCCGGCCGCGGCGACCCGTTCGAGGCCGAGACCGTGATCGTCCCCAGCGCCGCCGTCCAGCGGGCGCTGGCGCTGGCCATCGCACGCGAGCATGGCGTGTGTGCGAACGTGGAGTTCGGCTATCTGGCCCAGTGGCTGTGGCGCCAGATGCGCCGCGTGCTGCCCGACATCGCCGAGACCTCGCCGCTGGCACCCGACGTGCTGGCCTGGCGCATCCATGCGCTGCTGGGCGACACCGCCTTCGTCGTCGCGCAGCCGCGCCTGCACCATTACCTGGCGGACGCCGACGAGCTCATGCGCTACGAGCTGGCGCGCCGCATCGCCGGCCTGCTGGACCAGTACCTCACCTATCGCCCGGCCTGGCTCGCCGACTGGCAGGCCGGCCGCCGGGTGCTGCCGGCGGGCCACGCCGACGAGGCCTGGCAGGCCGCGCTGTGGCAGCGCCTGGCCGCCGACATGGGCCTGGCCGCCGCCCACCCCGCCGCCGCCTTCGTCGTCGCGCTGGACGCGGGCGGCACAGCCCTCGCGCGCCGCGTCGGACTGCCGCGCCAGGTGCACCTGTTCGCGCTGCCCACACTGCCGCCGCTGTACGTCGACCTGCTCGCGCGGCTCGGCCGGTGGATGGACCTGCACGTCTACCTGCTCAATCCCTGCCAGGAATACTGGTACGAAGTCATCGACCGCAAGCGCCTGGCCTGGCTGGACGCGCGCGGCCGCGCCGACGGCCATGAGGTCGGCAACCGCCTTCTCGCGGCCTGGGGCAAGCAGACGCAGGCCCTGGTCGACGGCCTGCTCGACCGCACCGGCGACGCCGCCACCGACGAACAGCACTTCGAGCACCACCCCGGTGGCACGCTGCTCGCACAGTGGCACAACGCCGTGCTCGATCTGCGCGAGCTCGAACGCGGCTCGGTCGAGATGGCGGACGACGACCGCAGCATCGAGGTCCACGTCTGCCACTCGTTCACGCGCGAGCTGGAGGTGCTGCACGACCGCCTGCTCGCGCGCTTCGAGCGCGAGCCGGACCTGCATCCGGGCGACGTCCTCGTCGTCACGCCCGACCTGGAGGCCGCCGCCCCGCTGATCGACGCCGTCTTCGGCACCGCGCCGCCGGAGCGTTTTCTGCCGTACACGAACACCGGCCGCGCGCGCAGCCGCGTCAACGCGCCGGCGCGCGCGCTGCTGGCGCTGCTCGACCTGGCGGCCTCGCGATGCGCTGCGAGCACGTTGTTCGCGGTGCTGCGGCAGCCCATCGTCGCGCGCCGCTACGGCCTCGACGACGCAGCGCTGGCCGACGTGCACGACGCCCTGATCGCCAGCGGCCTGCGCTGGGGGCTGGACGCCGGGCACCGCTCGGCCGCCGGCCTGCCGGCCGAGACACGCCACACGCTGGCCGACGCGCTGGACCGCCTGTTCCTCGGCCACGCCATGCCCGCGCCGACCACGGAGGGCCGGATCGAGCCGGTCGCCGGCCTGCTGCCCGCCGGCGACCTGGAGGGCTCGGATGCACTCGTGCTCGGCCCCCTGCACCGCTTCGCCGAAGCGCTGGGGACGCTGCAGGCCACCGTGTCGCAGCCGCACACCCCGGCGCGCTGGGGCGCGCTGCTGCAGGCGCTGCTGACGCGCTTCCTCGCGCCCGCGACCGAGGACCTGGCGGACCTGAGCGAGTTGCAGGACCGCCTGCGCGACCTGGCCGCCACGCTGGTGCGCGCCGGGCTGGACGCGCCGGTGCCGCTGGCGGTGCTGCGCCATGCGCTGGAGCAGGCGCTCGACGACCCGGCGCGCGGTGGCGTGCCCGGCGGCCGAATCACTTTCTCGGCGATGAGCCCGCTGCGTGGTCTGCCCTACGAGGTCGTCTGCGTCGTCGGCCTGGACGGCGACGCCTTCCCCGGCAACGAGCGCGCGGTCGAGTTCGACCTGATGGCCTTGCGGCCGCAGCGCGGCGACCGCCAGCGCCGCCAGGACGACCGCAACCTGTTCCTGGACCTGCTGCTGGCTGCGCGCCGCGCCGTGCACCTCAGCCACACCGGCCGCAGCGTGCGCGACAACAGCCCCCTGCCACCGTCGGTGCTGGTCGACGAACTGCTCGACGTGCTGGTGCCCGCGATCGCCATCGATCCGGACCGCAGCGCCTCGCTGAAGGCCGCGCGCGCGCGCCTCGTCGCCGAGCATCCGCTGCAGCCCTTTGCGCAGGTGGCCTTCCAGCGCCACGCCGACGAACGCCTGCGCAGCCACCGGCGCGAGCTGTGCGACGCGCTGGTGGCCAGCCTGAACGCGCCGCCAGCCACGCGCGAGGACGCGGCCTGGCCCGACGAGGAAGCGGCCGACGACGGGGCCGACGACGACACCGACGACACTCCGTCGTGGGCGCCGCAGCCGCCCTTCTTCACCGCCGCGCTGCCACCGCCAGGGCCGGAGTGGCGAGCGCTGACGCTGGCGCAGCTGATCGAGTTCTTCCGCCAACCCGCGCGGTTTCTGCTTCGCCGGCGCCTGGGCCTGGCCCTGGTGCGCGAGGCCGACGAACTGCAGGACGACGAGCCCTTCGTGCCCGACCGCGAGGCGCAGTGGGCCCTGGCGGACCGACTGCTGCCCGCGCTGCTGGCCGGCGCCGATGAAGGGCAGCTTCAGCGCCTGGCCAGCGCGGGCACCGAGTGGCCCGCCGGCGCACTGGCGCAGCAGCCGCTCAAGCAGATGCTGGCGACACTGATGCCCTTCGCCATGCGCGTGCGCGCCGCCACAGCGGCGCCGGTGCTGCCGCCGCACGCGGCCACGCTGGACGTCGACGTCGACGTCGACCGCGAGCCCTGGCAGCTCAGCGCCGCCCATGCCGATCTGCGACCCGACGGCCTGGTGCGATGGCGTGCCGCGCCGCTGCAGCCGCGCGACCGCATCGACGCCTGGCTGCACCACCTGTGGCTGAACGCCAACCCGCCGCCCGGCGGCGCGCCGCCCACACGCTGGATCGCGCTGGACGGCACGCTGCTGCTGCGTCCGCTGGCCCAACCGGAGGCCGCCCGCGCGCAACTTGCGGCGCTGCTGCGCCTGGCGCGCCGCGGCCTGATGGAGCCACTTCCCTTCTTCCCCAAGGCGGCCTGGGCCTTCATCGACGCCGATGGCGATGTCAAGGCCGCGCGCGCGGCCTTCGAGCCGAGCCGGCACCACCCGCACGCCGAGGGCGCCGACGCCGCGATCCGCCTCGTCTGGCGCGGGCGCAGCGACCTGCTGGGCGACGACTTCGCCGCGCTGGCGCGGGCCGTGTTCGGCCCGCTGCGCGAGCACGCCGAGCCGCTCGAGCCGGAGGCCTGAAAGCGATGGCCGCACAGGAACTCGACGTCTTCCACTGCGACCTCGCCGGCACGCAGCTGGTGGAGGCCTCCGCCGGCACCGGCAAGACCTGGAACCTTTGCGCGCTGGTGCTGCGCCTGCTGCTGGAACGCGAGCTCGAGCTGCCCCGGATCCTGGTCGTGACCTTCACGAACGCCGCCACCGCCGAGCTGCGCGAGCGCATCCGCGGCCGCATCGACGAGACGCTCCAGGCCGTGCGCGGCATCGGCCCCGGGACGATCGATGGCGCCGGCGGCGACCCCTTCGTGCCCGAGCTGTTGAAGGCGATGCGCGCGCGCGGGCTGGACGACGCCGCGATGGCGCGGCGCCTGGACGAGGCGTTGCAGACCTTCGACGAGGCCGCCATCCACACGATCCACGGCCTGTGCCAGCGCGCGCTGGCCGACATCGCCTTCAGCGCCGGCGTGCCGCTGGCGCAGGAGCTGCTGGCCGACGACGGCGAGCTTCGCCTGCAGGCGGCACAGGACTTCTGGCGCCGCCACGTCTGCGCCCATCTGGCGGGAGACGCGCTGCCGGACGCGCTGGCCGCCCACCTGCTCGAGCGTGGCGACACGCCCGAGACCTGGGCCGAGCTGCTGCGCCGGCGCCTGGGGCAGCCGACCGCCACCTTGCGCTGGCCGGACGACATCGATGCGCCACTGGACGACGGCACCGCCCTGGACGCCGCGTTCGCGCAGGCACAGGTACTGTGGGCGAGTGAGCGCGACGCCATCGTCGCGCGCCTGAAGGACGCCCTGCCGACGCTCAACGGCCAGACCTACAAGGCCGAGGCGATCACGAGCGCCGCCGCGCAATGGGATGTCCTGCTGGGCGGCGCCGACCCGCTGGCGCCGGTCGAGAGCGACGCCAGGACGCGCAAGGTCGATCTGTTCGCGGCGTCCAAGCTGGCCAGCAAGACCACGCAGATCAAGGGCGACAAGACGAAGGCAAGGCATGCGCCGCCCGAGCACGCGTTCTTTGCTGTCGCCGACAGCCTGCTCGCGCTGCGCGCCGCCCGCGAACAGGCGCTCGACCTCGCACGCCTGCGCCTGCTGCGCGATCTGCTGACCGAGGCGCCCGAGCAGCTGCGCCTGGCCAAGCAGGCCCGCCGCGTGCTGTCCTTCGACGATCTGCTGCAGCAGCTGCACGCCCGCCTGCACGGCCCCGGCGGCGACGCGCTGGCCGCGGCACTTCGCGCGCGCTACCCGGCCGCGCTGATCGACGAGTTCCAGGACACCGACCCGCTGCAGTTCGCCATCTTCCAGCGCATCTACGGCGGCACCGAGGCACCTCTGGTGCTGCTGGGCGACCCCAAGCAGGCGATCTACAGCTTCCGCGGCGCCGACCTGCACACCTACCTGCAGGCGCGTGCAGGCGCACGCGCCGAGCACACGCTGGCCGAGAACCAGCGCAGCAGCGAGCCGCTGATCAGGGGCCTGAACGCCCTCTTCGGCCGCCACCCGCGCGCGTTCCTGCAAGCGGGGCTGGACTACCACCCGGTGCGGCGCGGCGGCAAGGCGCTGGCACCGTTCACGGACACCAGCGTGCCGCGCGCTTCGCTGCAGCTGTGGCGGCTGCCGCTGGACGCGGACGGCCGGCCACTTCCCAAGCCGGCCGCGCGCCAGGCCGCGGCGCAGGCCACCGCGGGCGAGATCGCGCGCCTGCTCGCCGCCGCGCAGCGCGACGAGGTGACGCTGGACGGGCGCGCGATCGGCGCCGGCGACATCGCCGTTTTGGTGCGCAGCCACGCGCAGGGCAGCGAGATGCGGCGCGCGCTGGCCGCGCTCGGTGTCGGCGCGGTGGAGCTGTCGCAGGCCAGCGTATTCCACAGCGCCGAGGCCGAGGATCTGGACCGCGTGCTGGCGGCCGTGCTCGAGCCCACGCGCGAGCCGCTGGTGCGGGCCGCCCTCGCCACCGAGCTGATGGGCGTGGACGCCGCCAGCCTGGACGCGCTGGCCGCCGACGAGGCCGGCTGGCTGGACGTGCTGTCGCGCTTCGCCGAGGACCGCCAGACCTGGCTGGCGCGCGGCGTCGCCGTGATGCTGCGACGTTGGTGGGTGCGCGCGGGCGTGGCCCGGCGCCTGCTGGCGCGCCCCGACGGCGAGCGCCGCCTGACCAACCTGCTGCACCTGGCCGACCTGTTGCAGCAGGCCGCCGGTGAACAGATCGGCCCCGAGGCGCTGCACCGCTGGCTGCAGGCGCGGCGACGTGACGCGCGCACCGACGAAGCGGCGCAGTTGCGGCTGGAGTCCGACCGCCATCTGGTGCAGATCGTCACCATCCACAAGAGCAAGGGGCTCGAGTACCCACTCGTCTTCTGCCCCTTCCTGTGGGACGGTGGCGCCGGTGGGCGGCGCGGCCGACAGGACGGCCTGGCCTATCACGACGACCGGGGCCACCAGATGCTGGACTTCGCGAGCGCGCCCGACGACGCCACCGTGAAGGCCCATATCGCGCAGGAGGCCGCTGCCGAGCAACTGCGCCTGGCCTACGTGGCGCTCACGCGCGCGGTGCACCGTTGCACCGTCGTCGTCGGACGCTACGTGGCACAGCGGTCCGAGAAGGAAGCCGCGCGCGGCCCGCTGGCCTGGCTGGTTGGCGGCAGCGACGCCACCGCCGCCGACTGGCCCTCCGAGGCGCTGGACCCGGCGCGGCTGGACAGCGCCTGGACCGACTTCGCCGCCGGGTGCGCGCCGGACGTGCGTCTCGACCCGCTGCCCGGCGACGCCATCGACCCCCTGCCGCGCGAGGCCACCGACACCGATGCGCTGGTCGCGCTGACGCCACCGGAGCGGCTGCCGGCGCCGTGGTGGATCGCGAGCTACAGTGGACTGATGGGCAGCGTGGCCACGGGCGCCGGGACAGACGCCACGCCGGACCACGCCGTCGCCGACCGCGACCGGCTGCTGGCCACCGAGCCCGCGGCCGGGCCGGCCGAACCTATGGCCGAGCGCGCCCTGCCGCCCGACGACATCCTGCGCTTCCCGCGCGGGCCGCTGGCCGGCGAGTGCCTGCACGCGGTGTTCGAGCACGCCGACTTCGCCGACCCCGCCACCTGGCCCGGCGCCGTGGCCGCCGCGCTGCAGGCGCGCCCGCAGCCGGTGGCCGACCCCGCCGAACTGGCGCGCCAGCCGGCCATGCTGCAGCGCCTGCTGGCCGACGTGCTGGCCACGCCGCTGCGTGCGCCCGACGGCGGCGGTGGCGACGACGCCATCGTGCTGGCCGACGTGCCCACCGTGCGCCGCAAGTCCGAGCTGGAGTTCACGCTGCCGGTGGCAAACCTGACACCGGCCGACCTGACGCAGGCGCTGCACCGCCTGGGCTGGCCGGCGCCGGCGCTGGCCTTCGGGGCCTTGCAGGGCTACCTGCGTGGCTTCATCGACCTGGTGTTCGAGCACGGCGGGCGCTACCACCTGCTGGACTGGAAAAGCAACCACCTGGGCCCGGCGCGCAGCGACTACACCGCCGCCCGCGTGGCGCAGGCGGTGCACGCGCACGGCTACCACCTGCAGGCGCTGCTGTACCTGCTGGCGCTGCACCGCTGGCTGCGCCACCGCCTGCCGGGCTACGACTACGACCGCCACGTCGGCGGCGCGTGGGTGCTCTTCGTGCGCGGCGTGCGGCCCGGGTGGATGGACGCTGAGGGTTGCCCCACCGGGGTGTGGGCCGCGCGCCCGCCGCGCGAGGTGATCGAGGCACTTTCCGCGACGCTGGACGGAGACGCCGCATGAACGCCCCGTGCCGCGCCCACGCGTTCACGCCGCCGCGCGCGGTGCGGAGGATCGCTGCATGACACCGCACGACGACAGCCCCGCTCAGGCCCTCGCCGAAGGCCTGGCGGCGCGCATGGCGCGCTGGGCCACGGCGCTGGGTGCGGACGACACGACCGCCGCCACGCTGCACCGCGCCACGCTGGCACTCGGCCTGGCGCACGCCGAGGGCCATGTCTGCCTGCCGCTGGCCGAGCTGGTGGGCGACGACGAGCGGGGCGCGCCCAACCCCGGCGCAGCGGACGCCGCCGTGCAAGGCCTGCGCGCCACGCTGCGCGGCAGCCCGCTGGTCGGCCACAGCGATGCATCGATCACCGAAGCGCTGGCCACCCCGCTGGTGCTGGACGACGAGGACCGCCTCTACCTGGCGCGCAGCTTCGACCACGAGAAACGCCTGGCCGCGCGGCTGGCGCGCGCCGCCGCCGCACCGCCCATGCCCATCGACGCCGCGACCGCCGAGCGCCTGCGCACGCTGTTCGCCGGTGCGCAGGATGGCCGGCCGCCGCAGGCGGATTGGCAGCAGGTGGCCGCCGCGCTGGCGCTGCGCCGGCGCTTCGTCGTCATCAGCGGCGGACCCGGCACCGGCAAGACCACCACCGTGGTCAACCTGCTGGCCTGCCTGCTGGCCGCCGAGCCCGGCTGCCGCATCGCGCTGGCCGCACCGACCGGCAAGGCCGCCGCGCGCCTGACAGAGGCGCTGCGCGAGCGCGCCGCCCAGCTGCCCGAGGACCTGCGCGCGCGGCTGCCGGCCGAGGCCAGCACCGTGCACCGGCTGCTGGGCGTGCGTCCCGGACCCGGGCGCTTCGTGCACCACGCCGGCCAGCCGCTGGCGCTGGACGCGCTGGTGGTCGACGAGGCCTCGATGCTGGACCTAGCGCTGGCGCGCCGCCTGCTGGAGGCCGTCCCCGAACACGCGCGCATCGTGCTGCTGGGCGACAAGGACCAGCTGGCGGCGGTGGAAAGCGGCGCCGTGTTCGCCGAGCTGAGCGCCGACCCGACGCTGAGCCCCGC
>CAZQPN010000051.1:0-11238 GCA_964595215.1 uncultured Rubrivivax sp.
GGTGACGACGAGGTCCATCGAGGTCGCGATCGAATCGGCAAGGCCAGCGTAGGCCACTGCCAGCGCGATGTCGTCGTCGCCGATGTAGCGCGTGCCGTCGTCGCCGACGCGGATGCGCGAGCCGGTGTCGAGGAAGGCCGCCACCGGGCCGGTGACGTAGCCGTAGTAGACGACCAGGCCGTCGTCGCCGAAGACGATGTCGCCACCGGCCCCGGCGTCGATGATGTCGCCGTCGGCGCCGCCGAACACGATGTCGCTGCCGTCGCCGCCGAACAGCCGGTCGACGCCGGTGTCGCCGAAGACGATGTCGTTGCCGCGCCCGCCGTGGATCGTGTCGTCGCCGCCCTGGCCGCGGAGGTAGTCGTTGCCCTCGCCGCCGTCGATGACGTCGCCGCCGTCGGCCAACGCTGCGGCGGTCGCGTCGGCCGCGCCCGCGAGGTCGGCGGTGTCGCCGGCGAAGCCGAAGACCGCGCCGCTCCGGTCGCGGTAGCCGAAGACGATGTCGTCGTTGTCGCCGCCGAACAGCCAGTCGGCACCACTGCCGCCGTAGATGACGTCGAAGCCGATGCCGCCGTCGATCACGTCGTCGTCGGCGCCGCCGTCGATGCGGTCATCGTCGGCGCCGCCGAGGATCACGTCGTCGCCGGCGTCGCCGTAGATGGTGTCGGCCGCACCGGCACCGCGAACGTTGAACTGCCCCAGGTCGACGCGCCCGTTGGCCAGCGTGCGCAGCTGGTTGCCGGGGCCCATGTCGAACGACCCGCCGTCGCCGAAGATCAGGTCGGCCCCGCCACCGCCGCGGATCAGGTCGCGCCCGCCGCCGCCGAAGACGATGTCGTCCTGGTCGCCGCCGTCGATGTCGTCGTCGCCGTCCCTGTCGCCGACGATGACGCGGAAGCGGTCGACCTGCTCGTTGCCCAGCGTGGTCTTGCCCACCGAGCCGGAATCGCCGAACACGATGTCGGCGCCGCCGTAGCCGCGGATCAGGTCGTTGCCCTCGCCGCCGACGATCAGGTCGGCGCCGGCACCACCGTGCAGCTTGTCGTTGCCGCGCCCGCCGTCCATGCGGCCGCCGGCCTGGGTGCCCCAGATCTCGTCGTCGCCGTCGCCACCTTCGACGACGAAGCGGATGCCGCTGGCGGCCGAGACGCCGCGCAGGTCGATGACGTCGTTGCCGGCGCCGCCGAAGGCGACGATGGTCTTGTCGGCGCCGAGCCGGTAGCGCTGGGCGTCGCTCTCCTGGATGCCCATGCCCCAGACCAGCACCTCGTTGTTGCTGCCGTCGACGCTCTTGACGTAGATCTGCTCGCCGATGTCGCGCGTGTCGCCGTTCAGGCGCTGGGCGGCGTTGGGGCCGATGTTCAGCAGCAGCGAGCCGTCGCCGCGCTCGGTGGCCAGGAAGGGCTGGCGCTCGAACGGGATGGCGAACTCGAACAGCGTGATCGGCGGCGTGATGTTGAACGTCTCCTCGAAGAAGAGCAGTTCGACGAAGGCGCGCAGCTGCGCGTAGATCTCGCCGGTGACGTCGAAGATGGCGATCGGCGCCAGCGCCGCGCTGCCGTAGTTGAACTCGTACAGGAAGTTGCCGACCAGCTCGTCGACGCGCACCCGGCCGTCGCGGTCGGGGTCGTAGAGGTCGAAGTTGACGACCAGGCCGATCGCGCCCTCGACACCGGCGCTGCCGATGCCCAGGTTGATCTCGGCGCCGGCGAACAGCTCGCCGCGCAGGATGAGCTCGGGCACGTCGACGCCGCCCGTGCCCTCGGGCAGGTTGGTGTCGCTGACGTAGAAGCCGCCGAGAAGGTCCAGCGGATTGCTGAAATCACCGGCCGCGAAGTTGCGCACGCCCGCGGTGTCGTAGCCGAAGGCGAGGTCGATGGTCATGCCGACGCTGCCGCCGATGCGCGCGAACAGCGGGCCCCAGATCGGGAATTTCTGGACGTAGGTGAAGTCCATCCCGAACGGGGCCAGGTCGTAGGTGACCAGCGGGATGTCCTGGCCCAGCAGCAGGCCGAAGATCAGCGACGGCTTGTCGAACAGCGGGAACGAGAAACCCGACAGGCTGGCGTCGGGCCCGGTCAGGCTGCTGGTGATCTCCTTGGTCTTGACGGAGTTGCCGGAGGCCGGTGCGTTCGCTAGGGCCTCGGAGAGGTTGCCGGCCAGGCCCGCGAACTGCGTCTCCAGCGCCTTGGCGTCGAAACCGCCGGCGTCGAAGCTGAAGCCGGCGCCGAGCAGGGCCGCAGCGTCGAACGGCTTGGCCGGATCGCCAGTGTCGATGCCGGTGCCGTCCGTGATGAGGATGAAGTCACCCACCGGCAGCCGCAGCTCGCCGATGGTGCTGGCCGCGCCGATGCGGTTGACCAGGCTGACGATGTCGGCGATGGCGTAGATCAGGCCCGGGTCGACATAGCCGGTCAGGCCCGCCAGGTCCACCAGCGAGATCGGCCGGCCCGCCAGATCGGAGATGACTGGGATGGGCGCGGTGATGACGTCGATGATGGGTTGCAGCGGGCCGGTGATCTCGGCGACCTTGCTGACGAAGGGGCCGAGGAAGTCGCTCAGGAACGACCCCATGTCGATGCCGACGTCGCGGAAGCCCAGGTCCTTCAGGCTGCTGGCGAAGTTGAAGTCGTCGCCCAGGATGTTGCCGGTGTCCCAGTCGAGGATGAAGCGCGCGTCGACGCTGGGCAGCAGCGCGGTCAGCGTGTCGGGCAGGATGTCGCGGTTGAACTCGGCCTTGATGTCCAGGTTGACCTCGGCCTGGGCACGCAGGCTGACGTCGGCGCCGAGGCTGCCGAGCTCGGAGAACGAGAGCTTCTCGTCGTCGGCGTCGTTCTTGTTGACGAGGTCGATCGCGAACTGCACCTGGGCGAAGGTGCGGTCCTCGTCGAGCAGCAGGTCATCGACGGTCGACTCGCTGATCGTCAGCTGCAGGAAGCCGAGCGAGCCGCTCAGGTTCGAGCCCTCGGACAGCCCGACGTCGATGGTGACGAGCAGTTCTTCGTCGTCGCTGGTGGCCGCCGTGCGGTGGTTGCCGATGAAGATGTAGGGGCCGTCGCTCGTGTTCAGGCCCAGGCCGAGCGCCAGGTCCCAGCGGATGTCGACGTCCAGCCCGACGTCGGCCGCCAGCGACAGCGCCGGGATGCCGATGTCGAAGCCGAAGTCGATGTTCGGCGAGTAGGTCTGGCCGAGGCGGAACTTCCAGGAGAAGTCGTTGGCGCCTTCGTCCCAGACCGCGATGATGTCGTCCTGGCCGATGTCGGCCAGGGCGGTGGAGCCGCCGAAGTAGTCCTTCAGCAGACCGATGCCCTGGATGTCGCTGCCGATGCCCAGGAGGCTCTCGATGCTGGCGCCGCCCACGGTGCCCTGCGCCGACGGCGCGCCGAGCAGCTCGTACAGCAGCGCCTGCACGAACTCCAGCCCGAGCTCAGGCGCCTGCTCGACATAGGCGCGGATAGGCCCCAGGATGTCCTTGCGCAGCGACTCGATGAAGTCCACCCCGCCGGCGAGCTGGTCGCCGATGAGCGGGATCTCGACGCCAGCGATCTCGCCGTCGAGGATGTCCTGCAAGCCCTGCAGGAAGAAGTCCAGCGCGTCCAGCAGCAGCGGGATGCTGTCGAAGACGTTGAGCTGGCTGAAGTCGATGCCGGAGAAGTCCGGCAGCGTCAGCACGCCAGGTGCCGAGAAGTCCGGCAGCTGCAGGCCGCCGCTGGTGCTGAGCTGCAGCGCGTTGGCGCCGCTGATGTCCAGCCCGACGTCGCCGAGGTAGATCGAGTCGGTCGGGAAGTAGACCGGCAGCGTGGCGGTGGCGGTGCCGGTCAGCGTGGCGTCCAGGCCGGCGATGTAATCCACCAGCGTCATCGGCGCGGCGTTGCCGTTGCCGCTGACCGCGCTGAAGGCCAGGTCGAGGTCGAAGCGCCCGTCGCGCACGAACACGCCCAGCGGGCCGATGGCCGCGTTGAACGCCAGGCGGTCGCCGCTGGCGGACAGCCCGCCGAAGATGCCGCTGGCGTCGTCGAAGACCCACAGCTGGGTCGGGTCGCCGAGGTCGATGCCCAGGGACAGCCGTGCGTCGAGGTAGCCGCTGGCGGCCAGGTTGGCGCCGCCCTTGAGCTGCACCGGGCCGAGCGCGGCGAGGTTGCCCAGGTCCAGGTCCACCGGCAGCGCGCGGCTGAAGCCCACCGGCAGGCGCAGGTCCAGGCGCAGCACCTGCGCGCTGTTGACCGTGTCGACCGCGAAGCCGATCAGGTCCGCCGGGTCGGGGATGCCGAAGTTGGCGAAGAAGGCTTCGCGCTCGGCGGCGCTGGCGAAGTTCGGCAGACCGAAGGCCTCGCGCAGCTTCTGCGCCAGCGTCTGCAGGCTGCCGTTGGGGTCGCGCTCCAGCGCGTCGAGCGCGGCGGCAAACTTGTCGGCGATGCTCAGCAGGTCGTCGACGCTCAGGCCGATGCCGGGGATCTCCTGGCCCAGGAAGTCGTAGTCGGCGAAGGTGTCCAGCACGCCGGCGAGCGCACGCAGCCCGTCGATGACGTTGGCGAAGCTGAGGTCCTTGAAGGCGAACAGGTCGCCCAGGCCGGCAGCGTCGAAGTCGACGACGACATTCGGGGCCTTGAGCTCGATGCGGCCGACGTCCACGCCGCCGACCAGCTTCTCCTTGACCTCCAGCACGCCCAGGTCGGTGAACGAGATGCCGATGCTGGCCAGCGCCGGGATGTCCAGCGCGCTGGCGAAGCCCTCCAGGGGCCCGTCCACCGTGACCGCGAGCGAGAAGTCGCTGCTCGTGGTCAAGGTCGGCAGGCCAACGAAGTCGGTCAGCGAGGAGACGCGGCCGAGCGACTTGAACAGGGTGTCCAGCGTGGCGCCGTCGGCCGCCGGCAGGAAGGGCACGTCCAGCGTGGCCGTGAACAGCTCCTGTGCGTCCTCGGTCGACACCTTGACACCGACGAAGCCGAAGTTGGCCGTCGCGCTGGCGGCCTCGGGCGTGCTGACGGTGACGGTGGCGCTCAGCCCGATGTCGTCGAGGTAGACGCGGTCGAGCAGGTCGACGGTGGCGATGCGCCCGCCTTCGAGCCGGCCGTCGGCCACGGCGTTGAGCACCGCGCCGCCGGCCGGGTCGAGCCGCGCGGTGTCGGTGCCTGCGATGCCCAGCTGCAGCGCCGCGAGCGAGCCATTGACGGCGCTGACGCCGAACACGGCCGCGTTCGAGCCACCGCCGACGAAGGTCTTGTCGATCAGCAGCAGGCTGGAGCCGTCCGGGCCGACCTGGATGTCGAGCCGCGACGCGCCCGCCTGCGCGACGATACCGGCCACCAGGGTGGCCAGATCGCCGGTGAGGCGGCGTGCGCTGTCGGTGCCGATGCCGGCGATGCCAATGCCCCCGCCCTGGTCCTCCAGCACGATCGCGACGCGCTCGCCGTTGCTGAACTGGATGACGAAGTCGGCATGGTTCGCCGCGCCGGCGGCCAGTTGCAGGTCGGCGGCCGCCGAGCCGGTCAGGTTGGCGATCGAGAAGCCGGTGACGGTGCCCAGCCCGCTGAGCGTCAGCGGCGTGCCGATCAGGTTGCCGCCGACGGCCGAGGTCTTCAGGCCGATGACGAGCTGGCCGGCCTGGATGGTGGCCACCAGCGGGTTGGCGCCGGCGCCGCCGAAGGCGGTGTTCAGCGCGTTGTTGATCGACGCGGCGAGGTCGAAGACCGAGCGGTTGAGCACCGTGCCCACGCGCGTCAGGTTGACCGTGCCGCTGCGCGTGCCGTCGATCCCGTTGACGGTCACCTGGAAGCTGCTGTCGACGCCCACGCCGTAGGTCAGCGGCGCCGTCTGGGCGGCGACGATGGCCAGCGCGGGCTGGCCGTCGACGCTGCGCGTGCTGGCGTTGTTTGCAAAGCCGATGGCGGCCAGGCCGGCGCCGGTGTGGCCGGCGACGTCGGCCAGCGTGATGGCACCGACCTCGCCGCTGGTGGCCCGGAAGACGATGCGCAGCCCATCGGCCTGCGCACGCACGGACACCAAGGCGGTGGCGAGCGCGGCGTTCAGGTCGGCAACCAGGTCGCCGATCGAGGCGTTGGACAGCGTGTCCTCGGCCGTCACCTCGACCAGGGTCCCGTTGACCGTGAACTTGAGCGTGTCGGCCAGGCGGCCGGTCGGGTTCTCGATCGCGCCGCCGCCGCGCAGTTGCATCGCGGCCTGCAGGGTGGCGGGTGCATTGCCGGTCGACAGGCCGACGTCGGCCACGCGCTGCTCGGCATCGGCGTCGCCACCGGTCAGCGGCGTGAGCGTGAAGAACCGGATGTCGGCATCGACGGCGCTGAACGCCAGCCGGCCGCCGGTCTGGCTGGCGACGATGCCGACGGTGGCGGCGTTGGCCTGCAGCGCAGCGTTGATGTCGGCCACCAGGCTGGCCAGCGACACATTGTCCTGCAGCGCCGTGCCCGCGACGGTGATGTCGATCGGACCGGACGTGGAGCCGTCGGCGTAGCGCAGGTTGAAGCGCAGCTCCAGGTCGCCGCCGGGGTTGGCCTTGACGACGGGCGCCGGCGCCACCAGCGACACCGTGGCCGCGCGCTGCGACTGCAGGCCGAGCTCGGTGTAGGCCACGTTGGCCGTCGACACACCGATCTCGAAGCCGTCGATGCCTTGTCCGGCTGCGGTGTCGGCCACGCGCAGCACGAGGCGCTCGGTGACGGTGGTGCCCACGACCTGCGCCAACGCCGCCGCCTCGATCTTGTCGCCCAGGCCAGCTCCGGCGAGCGCGGTGTTCAGGTCGGCCACCAGATCCGCCAGCGTGCGGTTGTCCAGCGTCTCCGACTGGGCGAGCGTGACGGTGTGTTCGGTGAAGTCCGTCGGACCCGTGAACACCTTGACCGTGAAGACCGCCGTGCCGCTCAGGCGGCCCACCAGCGGCTCGATGATTCCGAGGCTGGACAGCGCCAGGTTGGTGTTGACCTTGATCCCGTTGCCGCTGTTGACGTCGTCGATCAGGTTCGTCGTGTCACCGACGATGTCCAGTGCCCTGGCGGCGTTGCCGAGCTTGATGCCGAGCGTGAAGCCCATCTCGCCGTCGGCCTCCAGCGCCACCTTGCCGTCGGTGACGAAGCTGCCCAATGGGGCGAGGTCGAGTGCGAAGTCCAGCGGCACTTCGACCGCCTGGCCACCCGGGGTGAGCGAGTTCTGGATGCGCAGGCCGTACTGCAGGTCCTGCCGTTCCTGGCCACCCTCGGTGTAGACGCGCACGCGCGGCTGCACGGCGGCCGCGGCGTCGATCCGGCCCTGCACCGAGTCCGGATAGACGCCCAGCGTGATCAGCAGGTCGATCAGCTTCGCGCCCAGCTCCTGGGCCGTGCTGAAGGTCGGCCGCAACTCGAACTGCGTCAGGTCACCGGCCTTGGGCAGCCACGCCAGCAGGCGCTGCTGGTCCGGAACGCCGCCGGCGCCGGGCTTGGTGTTGCCGTCGTCGCCGTCGTCGAGCAGCAGGCTGTCGGCGACCAGGTCCTTGAGGTCCAGCAACTCGCCCAGCGTCTTCTGCGCGAACGGGATGTCGAAGGCCTGCAGCAGTTCGCTGGCGGCCAGGCGGTCGACGTAGTTGGCGATCTCGCCGACGATGCCCAGGATGTCGCCCACGCTGATGACGTTGAAGTCCAGCATCGGCTGCAGCTTTGACGCGCCGCCGCGCAGCGGCTCGCGGTCGGCCAGCGGGACGTCGCGGTCGAAGAGCGCGAAGTCGGCCTTGACCTGGGCGCCGCCGTCGGCCAGCGCCGGCCTGATGTCGCTGCTGAAGGGCTTGGCGTCGGCGTAGATGCGGCCGGTGGGCTGGTAGGCGCCGACGACCGTGCCAGTGGCATCGACCTCGGTCAGGCCGTCGCGCGCGATCAATTGCAGGTCGAGCTCGAAGCGCGCGTTCGGATCGGCGTCGACGTCGAAGATCTCGTCGGCCGCGCCGGTCAGCTCGGCCAGGGTGATTTGCTCGATGTCGCGCAGCGTCAGGCTCTGCGGCAGTTCGAGCGTGGTGAGCGTGGCGTCCGGCCCGAGCGCGCTCAGGCGCAGGCGGACCTCGCTGCCGACAGGGACGGCGCTGGCGCTCACTTGGGCCTTCAGGCCTGCGGCATCGAGCGCCGCATTCACGCTGCCGACCAGGCTGGCGATCGTGACCTGGCCGTTGTCGGCGTTAACGGCCGCGTCGGGGTCGTCGTTGTCGACCTGGCCGTCCGGCCCGGCCGGGTCACCGGCCACGGTGACGACGACGGGCACCGGCACCGCACCGCCGATGCTGAGCCAGAACTCGACCTCGACCGTGCCGCCGGGCGGCAGCGCGCCCAGCAGCGTGCTCTCGGCGCCGGCGGTCAGGGTGGCGACGTCGGCGGCGCCGTTGGCCAGGCCGAGGGCGTCGGTGAGGTTGGCGGAGGGGTCGGCCAGGCTCAGCACCAGCTTGCCGTCGTCGTCGACCGTGACGTCCACCAGCAGGTTGGAGCCCAGCGCACCGTCGATCGCCGCCTGCACCGCGGCCGCCAGACTGGCGGCGCCGGCATAGTCCCCGCCGGGCACGGTGACGGTCACCGGGGTGCCGAGGGCACCGATCTGCAGCTCGAACTCGATGCCGGTGGCCGGCAGCTCCAGGCTGGGCACCGTGTCGGCGACGATGATGCCGTCGGACTGCGTCACGCCCTGCACGGCAGTGAAACCGAGCGCGGCCGGGTCGCTGGGGTCGGTGGCGGTGCCCAGCACCGCCATGTCCAGCGCCATGAAGGAGCCCGGCAACAGGCTGGCGCCGAGGAAGCCGACGTTGATCGGCGTGAAGGCGAGATCGCCAGGCGACGTATCGGTCGGGGTGGCGAGCTCGACGCCGAGCGAGAAGCCGTCGGGCAGGGCGAAGAAGAAGTCGTCTGCCGCGACGCTGCCGTCGTCGGCGCCGCGCAGGCCGAAGACGAAGCGGCCCAGGTCCAGCGTGCTGGTGACGGTGGCGATCTTCGGCGTGCCCTTAGGGTTGGCCGGCGTGCCCGGGCCGAGGGCGATGCCGAGCTGGTCGGCCTCGTAGCCCAGGTCCAGCCGCTGCTGCGCGGTCATCGTCATCGACAGGTCGATGGCCCAGGTCAGCGTGCCGTTGACGGGGTTGTAGAGCGAGGTGCTCAACAGGCCGACGTCGAAGTCCCAGATGGACCCCAGGAAACCCGGCACGCCGAAGGCCGGCTCGTCCGTGCCCAGGGCCCCGCGCAGGAACTTCAGCACCTGCAGCCCGAGATCCTCCGGCTCGAGGTCGTCGTCGTCGTCGCCGAAGTCGTCGTTGATCGGGTTGTTCAGCAGGTAATCGTGAATCTGGCCGACGCCAAGCACCTGGAAGGCCTCGTCCAGGCCGACCCAGCCGTCGGCGTCCAGGTCCATCGCCGCGTAGATGGTCTCTTTCCAGGCCAGACTCAAGGGGTCGGTGGCGCCAGCGCTGGCCACCGAGGCCGCCCAGGTGCTGACGGCGTCGAAGCGTTCGGCGAGCGAGGTGCCGGCAGGGGCGGCAAAGGGGGCCCCAGGCGACACGTTGACGAACACCGAGGTCGCCTGCGCCAGGTTCGGGCTGAACTCCAGCGGCACCTCGGGCGTGCCGCCCTTGACCAGGATGCCCGGGACCAGGTGCTCCTGCAGCAGCGGGTCCTCGAACTGCTGGTCGATGGCGGCACCGACCGCCGTCAGGCCGGCCGACAGCGCCGTCGTGTAGCCGCCGGGCAGCGGATCGCCCGACAGCAGGATGCGCGGCTCGATCGCTTCGAAGACCACGGCCCGCGACCGCTTGGCCGCCGCCCGCGCGCGACCGCGCTGGCGGGCCGGGCGGCGCGCGACGTGTGTCGGACGGCTGCCGCCGATGGGGAAGAGATCGCTCAGGCGGATGCCCATGGCCGGCTCCTGTTCGCAACGAGAGGGAGGTCCGATGCCGGCATGCAGGGCAGGCCGAATCGGTCAGCGAACCGATGCGCGGCAAAGCTCCCGCCCGCGCATGGCCCAATCTGGCAGGGTGGATGATCGCCCGGGGCGGCCCCGCCGGGCAACGCTCACGGCGGGGGTCAAGGCAGCGGGCCCCCGTGAACGGAGGCCGGGTCAACCCTGATCAGGTGTGTCCGAATGCACGCTGTCCCGCCGTTCGACCGGCGTCGGCGCCGCGGGCGCCCGCGGGTCGGACGGCAGCCCCATCCCTCACTGCACCTGCACGTCCACCGATCGGGACTGCCAGGGCAGCAGGTCCAGCACCTGCAGGCTGCCGTCCACGCGGTAGAAGGCCAGGTCGGTGGCGTCGGCCGCGGCGCGCAGCCGCAGCGGGCCGGGCGCGAAGCCGTGCATCAGCTCGAACTGGAAGACCAGGTTCGGGAAGCCGGGCGAGGGCTGGACGAACCCGCGCAGCAGCACGCCGCCGGCCTCCGCCGGCACGCCGCCATCCAGGCAGCGCGTCACCGTGCCGGCCTGCACGCAGGCGATGCCGTCGCTGCGCTCGAAGAATCGGGCCACGCGCACGTAGGTGCCGGGCAGCTGCGTCGAGGGCCGCAGCAGGTCCAGCATCGGCGTGCGCACGCGGCCGAGGTCGGTGTCGAACAGGGCATTGACGCGATGCGTCATGCCGCGCGCCATCGTGCCCTGCGGCTGGTTGACGACCGTCAGGCCGGCGGTGCGTGCCTGCAGCGTCTGGCGCAGCTCGACCGGGCCCGCCTGTGACGCCGTGCCCAGAGCGCCGGACAGGACCGCCGGGCGGCCGCTGGCGGTGGCGCCCGAGATGCGGATTCCGAAACTGAACTGGTCCTCGTTGACCGATACCTCCGAGCAGCGAATCTCGGTGGGGTCGCTGCTGTTCGCGGGGGTGGCCGGCGAGTCGAAGCTGGCCACGTACTGGGTGATCACCCGCGGGCGCAGCACGATGCTGCCGGTGGACGTGGTGACGCGGTCGTAGACCGTGAGCGAACGCTCGGTCAGCGCCTGAGACGGGTTGGTCTTCCAGCCCATGCCGTCGTTGCAGAAGTTGCGCTGCACGGTGAGCTCCGGCGACAACCCCGGCGGCAGGCCGTCGACCGTGACCGACACCGGCACGGCGGCCGCGGCGCCCGCGCCGGCCAGGGCGGCGGCGAGGGCGACGGCGCGCAGCGCGGTGCGGGGCGCCGGACGCGCGGTCGCGTTGGTGGGCTCGACGATGGTGGCGCGGGGGGCGCTGACGGCGGTGGACGGGTTCGACGGCATGGCAGGTCTCCTCGGGTTCGGCCGGCGGCCGATCCGCCGGAT
>CAZQPN010000052.1:0-3075 GCA_964595215.1 uncultured Rubrivivax sp.
TGGAGCGGACCGCGCAACATCTCGACCGCGCTGATGCGGGCCTGGGAGCACCGCGTCGACTGCGCCGTCAGCGACGAGCCGCTGTACGCCCACTATCTGCACGCCACCGGGCTGGACCATCCGGCGCGCGAGGCGGTCATCGCCGCCGGAGACACCAACGCGCGACGCGTCGCCACCACGCTGACCCAAGGGCCGGCACCGGGCCATGCCGCCGTCTGGTACCAGAAGCACATGGCACACCACCTGCTGCCCGACATGGACATCGCGTGGGTGCATGCGCTGCACAACGTCTTCCTGATCCGCGATCCGGCGCTCGTCGTCGCCAGCTACCTGAAGTCGCGCGCGCAGTGCGCGCCCGCGGACATCGGTCTGCTGCAGCAGACCGAGCTGTTCGACGCCGTCGCCGACAGGCTCGGCCGGGCGCCGCTGGTGATTGACGGCGAGCGCTTCCTGCAGGCGCCGGAGCCGCACCTGCACGCGCTGTGCGCCGACGCCGGCGTCGCGTTCACGCCGCGCATGCTGCACTGGCCGCCCGGACCACGCGCCAGCGACGGCGTGTGGGCGCCGCACTGGTACGCGGCGGTCTGGCGATCGACCGGCTTCGAGCCCTGGCGCCCGCGCATGGTGGCCCTGGACGCGCCGGGTGCGCGCGTCGCCGACGCCTGCCGCCCGGCCTACGAGCGCCTGCTGGCGCACGCCTTCAGCGCAGCGGCGTGACGGTCAGCACCTGGCCCGGGACGATGCGGTCCGGGTCCGGCAGGCGGTTGACCTGCTGCAGGTGGCGCCATTGCGCGGCGTCGCCGTAGAGCCGCTGCGCGATGAGTGACAGAGACTCGCCGCGCGACACGTGGTAGTCGGCCCGCACCTGGCCGGTGCGCGGGTCCGGCGGCAGCAGCAGGCGCTGGCCGACCGCCAGCCGGTCGGGATCGCCGAAGGTCGGCAGGCCCGCGGCGCCGGCGAGTTCGTCGTGCGCCGTCACGAGCGTCGGCCAGCGACGGCCGTTGCCCAGGAAGCGTTCGGCCAGCCGCCACAGCGTGTCGCCGCGCCGCACGACGACGGTCAGCCCGCCGTGCGGGCCGGCGGTCTCGTTGGGCAGGCTCCGCATGCGAAGTCCCCTGACGACGATCGCGTCCGGCGGCGGCGCCGGCAGCGCCGCCAGCCGCGCCTGCTGCGCCGGTTCGGCCGGCCGCATGGACTGCAGCGTGGCGGCGAGCGACTGCACGACGCCCGGCTCGCCCTGGGCCTGCGCCGCCTCGGCCGCGCGCAGCAGCTCGTCGACCAGGGCCGCATGCGCGCCACCCAGGCGCTGCGCCGACAGCGCCTGCGGGTCACGCGCCTGAAGCTGCGCCAGCGACCGCGCCGCCGCCGCGGCGTCGCCGGCACGCAGCTGTGCCTGCGCGGCCTCGATCGTGCGCCGGGCATCGGGGCGCAGCACCGGAGACAGGATCGCGCCGATCGGAGCTTCGATCACCGGTGCCGGTGCCGGCAGTGGCGGCGGCGGTAGTGGCGGCGCCGGTGGTGGCGGTGGTGTTGGCGCCGGTGGTGGCGGTGGCGCCGTGGTGGCGGGTGCCTGGGCATCGACGGGCGCCTCGCCCGCGGCCGGCTCGGGGCCCGACAGGTTGGCGACCAGGAACCAGCCGACCGCGGCGACAACGAGCAGCGCACCGAGCCACCACACGGCGGGCAGCCCACGGCGCTGCGCCGGCGCGGCGGCCGCAGGCGGTGGCGCGGTGACCGCGGCCGGCGCCCCCACGGACGACACGGCGGCGATCGGCGGCGATGCCACCGCAACGCCGCCCGGCGTCGGCGGTGCGATGTCGAACAGCCGTCCGTCCTCGGCGTTGAGGTACAGCACCGGCGCCGCCCAGCAGACCTCGTCGCCACGCGCCACCATGAAGGCGCGCGCCGAGGTCAGCGCGGCGTCGACCGGCTGGCCAGCGGCGACGTAGCGGTAAAAGTGCCGCGCCAGCCCGACCGCCTGCGCATCGGGCACCGGGAACTGCATTGCCACCACCGCCGGCAGCCCGCGCCGTACCAGGCTCTGCGCGACGCCGCCGAAGGCCGCGCGCGGCGCCGCGGCGGCGCCCAGGCAGCTGTTGAGGAAGACCAGCCGCAGCGAGCCCAGGTGGTTGCGCAGCAGCACGGCCAGCCGGCGGCCGGTGATCGGCGCGGCCACGCCCGGCGGCGACTCGCCCTCCAGCAGCAGCCGGCCATCGTCGCCGTCGAAGTCGCCGTGGCCGATGAAATGCAGCACGTGCGGGCGCCAGCGCAACAGCGCGTCGTCGAGCCGCTCCAGCGTCGCGTGCGCCAGCCGCTCGGTCTGCAGTCGACCATCGGCGGCCAGCGGCGCCAGCGCGTCGTCGAGGTGGGCGAGCTCGTCGCCGACCTGCAGCTCGGGCCGGTCCGACGGCGTCGCGATCGCGACCAGCAACCGCAGCGGCGGCGTCACCGCCAGCACGGGCGGCGCGACGTCCAGCGCCAGCCGCCGCACGAGCGGCTTGAAGCGGTCGGAGAAGACGAAGTCCTCGTCCTGCGGGCTGTACAGCAGCTCCCAGGGCAGCCGCGCGAGCTCGGGCGCGTCGGTGGTGTCGAGCACCAGCCGCAGACCGGCGCCACGCTGCGGATCGACGGCGCGCAGCCGTTCGCGCAACGGCGCGCCGAGGGCGGAGCCGAACAGCAGCCCGTGCAGCGCCGTGCCCGTGTCCCGCGCGCCGAGTGCGCCCGGCAGCAGCGCCGGCGCGGTGCCCGGCAGCGCACCGCGCCGCGCCGTGCCCTCGATCGCGACCGCGCCCTGCCACAGCCGCTGCTCGATCGCCGCGGCGTCGATCGACAGCAGCGCCGACGGGCCGCCGTCCGACCCCGTCGCCGCGCCCGCGGCCGGCGCCGGATCCAGCTGCACCCGGTAGCGGCCATCGGCGTCACGGCCGAAGCGCAGCCGCAGGTCGCAGTAGTGCGGCGGGGCGTCGCCGGTGGCGGCCTGATCGAGCACCGGTGCAGGCGGTGCGGGAGCCGTCGGCCGTGGAGGTCCGGTCGCAGGACCCGGTGCATCGTCCGGCGCAGACGGGTGGGCCTGTG
>CAZQPN010000052.1:3175-11235 GCA_964595215.1 uncultured Rubrivivax sp.
TGGGCCTGTGCATGGGCCTGTGCATGGGCCTGCGCATGGGCCTGCACGCGCGCCTGCACCTCAAGCAGCACCTCGGCGGCGAGGTTGCCCTCGGGCTGCAGCAGGTTCAGCGCGCGCAGGTAGGGCGGCACCCCGTCGAGCGGCGTCGGCGCCGCCAGCACCGGCAGCACGTGCCAGTCCGGCGTCGGCCAGCGGCGCGACGCGATCTTCAGCTCGGTACGCGTGTAGCGCCCGTCGGCCACCGAGTCGGGCGTGACGAGAAAGACGAACAGTTCGCAGGCGGCGATCGCCTGGAAGATGTGGTCGTCGTAGGAGCGGCCGGGCGGCAGGTCCTCGCGGTCGAAGAAGACCTCGTGGCCGGCGACCTGCAGCCGGTGGCAGAGGTCCTCGGCCAGCGGACGCTGCGCCGAGGCATAGGACAGGAAGATGTTCAAACGGCGGTGCCTGCCGGCCGCCACGGACGCGACCGCGGCCCGACTATAGGGACGGGTGCCGGGTCAGACCACGGTCGCGCACTGCGAACGTGGGGGGTCAGCGCTGGCCGAACCGGGCGCCGAGGAACAGGTCCCTGGCCTCGCGCGGCTGGCAGCGCCAGTACTGACGCGGTGCGCTGACCTGCGCCCCCAGCTGCGCCGCGGCATGCCAGGGCCAGCGCGGGTCGTACAGCATCGCGCGCGCCAGCGCCACCGCGTCGGCGTCGCCACCGGCGACGATGGCCTCGGCCTGCTCGGCCTCGGTGATCAGGCCGACCGCGATCGTCGGCAGGCCGACCTCGGCCTTCACGCGACGCGCGAACGGCACCTGGTAGCCGGGCCCGAGCGGGATCTTCTGTGCCGGCGACACGCCGCCGCTGCTGACGTGCAAGGCCGCGCAGCCGCGCGCCTTCAGCGCCTCGGCGAAGGCCACCGTGCTGTCCAGGTCCCAGCCGCCGTCGACCCAGTCGGTGGCCGACACGCGCACCCACACCGGCATGGCCGCCGGCACCGCCGCGCGCACGGCCTCGAACACCTCCAGCGGGAAGCGCATGCGGTGCGCGAGCGCGCCGCCGTAGGCGTCCTCGCGCCGGTTCGCCAGAGGCGACAGGAACTGGTGCAGCAGGTAGCCGTGCGCGGCGTGCAGCTCGATGCCGTCGAGCCCGATCCGCGCGGCGCGGCGCGCGGCGTCGACGAAGCCCTGGCGCACGCGCGCCAGGCCGGCGTCGTCGAGCGCCTGCGGCGCTTCCTCGCCCGTGCCATGGGGCATGGCCGACGGCGCCTCCGCGCGCCAGCCACCGGGGTCGGCGCTGCGGATCTGCGTGCCACCGTCCCACGGCGCGCGACTGCTGCCCTTGCGCCCAGCGTGGCTGAGCTGGATCGCGACCTTGATCGGCGCGTGCGCGCGGATGGCGGCCAGGATGCGCGCCAGCGCGGCCTCGTTGGCGTCGCTGTACAGCCCCAGGTCCTGCGGCGAGATGCGGCCTTCAGGCGACACTGCGCTCGCCTCCAGCACCAGCAGGCCGGCGCCCGACAGTGCCAGGTGTCCGAGGTGGACCATGTGCCAGTCGCCCGGCGTGCCGTCGACCGCCGAGTACTGGCACATCGGCGCGACGACGATGCGGTTGGCCAGCGTCAGCGGGCCGAGGGACAGGGGTTCGAAAAGGCGGCTCATGGGGCGGAGGCACGACGGTCTGGAAGCGCCGCATGGTGACAGAAGCGAGAATCGGCCCGGTTCATCACCGCCGAACCCGCATCCATGCAAGCCGCTTACTACGAACGCACCGGCCCCGCCGCCGAGGTCCTGCAGCTGGGCGATCTGCCCGACCCCGTGCCCGGCCCCGGCGAGCTGCGCGTGCGGCTTCGCTGGTCGGGCGTCAACCCGTCGGACGTCAAGTCGCGCGCCGGGCTGCGCAGCACCGCCCTACCCTTCGCACGCATCGTGCCGCACAGCGACGGCATGGGCGTGGTCGACGCCGTCGGCGACGGCGTGTCGCGGGCCCGCATCGGCCAGCGCGTGTGGGTCTGGAACGGCGCCTGGGGCCGCGCGATGGGCACCGCCGCGCAGCGCATCGTGCTGCCGCAGGCGCAGGCCGTACCGCTGCCCGACGGCGTGCCCGACGAGGCGGGCGCCTGCCTGGGCATCCCGGCGCTGACCGCGCTGCACGCGGTGCTGACCGCCGGCGGTGTCGCCGGACGCTGCGTGCTGGTGGCCGGCGGCGCCGGCGCGGTCGGGCACTACGCGGTGCAGTTCGCGCGCCTGCTCGGCGCACGGCGCGTGCTGGCCACGGCGAGCACCGACGAGAAGGCCGCGATCGCGCGCGAGGCCGGCGCCGACGTGGTGGTCGACTACCGGCTGCCCGACGCCGCCGAACAGTTGCGGGCGGCTGCGGGCGACGGCGGCGTCGAGCGCATCGTCGAACTCGACATCGCGGCCAACGCCGCGCTCGACACCGAGGTGCTGGCGCCGGGCGGCCAGCTCGTCGTCTACGGCAGCGGGCAGGCCGGCTTCACGCTTCCGTTCTTCCCGATGATCGTGAAGAACCTGAACCTGCATGCCTTCATCGTCTACAACCTGAACGCCGCCGCGCGCCGCCGCGGCGAGGCGGCACTCGAAGGCTTCCTGGCGCGTGGCGCGCTGCAGCACCGCATCGCCGCACGGCTGCCGCTGTCACGCATCACCGACGCACACGAACTCGTCGAGCGCGGGCAGGCCGTCGGCAACGTCGTCGTGCAGCTGCCCTGAGCGCGGTCGGGCCGGGTCGGCTTGTCGGACCGGATCGCGCCGGGTCGCGTCGGATCACCGGCTCGTCGCGCCGGCCCCGGGGGCCGCGCTCGCCTCTCCCGGTGGTGCCGGTGGCACGGCCGGCACCGCCTGGCCAGAGGGAAGGCCGTCCGCCGACACCGTGCGCGCGCGTGGCGGTGGCTCGGGCGCCGGCGCCGGGACGGCGGGCTGTGCATCGTCCGCGTCGGGCTCGGACGCCGGCACATCGGTCAGCGTCAGCAGGATGTCGGCATACCACGCCAGGTTCAGCCCCAGGCCCTCGTCCTGTTCGCGGTCGCGCGTGGCCAGGTCCATGCGCGCCGAGTGCACGCCGAGCAGCTTCCACGGCAGCCCGCCTTCCTCCGACGTCTCGCCGGGCGCCCGCATGACGACCGCCGCCCCGCTCGTCCCGCGGTGCGTGCGGCCGTCGGTCAGGAAGTAGCCCTGGCCCTGGAAGCGCAGCCCGTAGGCCGACGCGACGACCGCCTGGCGCACCACCGGCAGATGGTGCAGCGTGTCGTGGAATCCGAGCGGGAAGCCCAGGATCAGCACCGGCTGGCCGGCCGGCACCGCGCTCACCTCGTGCTCCAGGTGGTAGGGGGAGAAGGCGAACAGCAGCGTGCTCGGCGGCAGCGCGCCGCGGTCGATCTCTATCACCGCGACGTCGATCTCGCCGCCCACGTCCTGCCCCTGGCGCCACAGACCCAGGCCGTCGCGGAACAGTGGCACCGACAGATCGACCGAGCGCGCCAGGTCGCCCGGGTCGGAGTGGATCTCCAGCACGATGCGGCTCGGGTGGTGGTCGTGCGCGGCGTCGATGAAGACGTGGCGGCTGGTGACGAGGTAGAGCCGTTCGTCGCGCTCGAAGAAGAAGCCGCTGGCGTTGGTCAGCGCGCGATCGCCGTCGAAGGTGCTGATGCGCGCGGCGGTGAGCAGCAGGGGATCGATCATTCGGGTGCCTCCGGCGCGATGGACTGTGCGTAGTCGGTCAGGGTCTCGAGCAGCGCCTGCGCCCGCTCGTCGTCGCGCTCGATCGCGGCATCGGCCAGCTCGTCGACGCGGGCCGTGAAGGCCGCCAGCGTCAGCGCCCCGCCGGCGCCGTCGTGCAGTCGTTCGGCACAATGGGCCTGCCAGCGCGCGCGCTCGTCGGCGTCCAGCATGGCCGGGAAGTTGCGCGCGCGGTAGCGGAAGAACAGCTCGTCCAGGCGCGGGTCGTCGAAGGCCGGTCGGCTCGCCGCCAGCTCGTCCGCGGACAGGCCGCGCAGCCGCTGCAGCAGCGCGCGGTCGGCATTGCCGACGAAGCCACCGTACAGGTCCTCGTCGACGTCAGGCCGCCGCGCCGGCTCGGGGCGCGCGAAGACCTCCGGCCACAGGCCGTCGAGCAGCCCGCCGAGCGCCGCCCCGCGCTCGGCGTGGCGCAGCGCCTGGTCGACGTCGACCTGCCAGCGCGCCGCCGCCGCGCCGAGCGCCTTCAGGTTGCCGAAGACGATGGGCGACTTGTTGGCGTGGATGGTCTTGATCGGCAGCCGCGTCACGCCCTCGGGCAGCGCGTCGCTGCGCACGAACAGACGCTCGCGGATGGCCGCGGCGCTCAGCGTCGACAACTCGGACGGGTCGTACGCCAGGTCCCACACGATCAGCTCGTTGCGGTTCGTCGGGTGCATCGCCAGCGGCCAGACGATCGCCAGGCAGCCGCGCTCCACGGGATAGCGGCCCGACAGGTGCACGAAGGGCCGGCGCTCGCCGACCGGGCCGATCTCGGCCCACACCGCGTCCTTGTGGCGCAGCCTCAGGCAGAAGTCCCACAGCCGCGGCTGCCGCGCCTTGACCAGCTTGGCCAGCGCGACCGTCGCGCGAACGTCGGACAGCGCGTCGTGCGCCGCGGCGTGGGCCAGGCCGTTGGCGGCGGTCAGGTGCTCGAGCCGGAACGACGCGCGGCCGTCGTCGTTCGTCGGCCAGGCGATGCCGTCCGGCCGCAGCGACCAGGCGGCACGCACGACGTCGAGCAGGTCCCAGCGGCCGCAGCCGTCCTTCCACTCGCGCGCGTAAGGATCGATCAGGTTGCGCCAGAAAAGGAAGCGCGTGATCTCGTCGTCGAAACGGATGCTGTTGTAGCCGACGCCGACGGTGCCGGGTCGGCCGAGCTCGCCCTCGATGCGCGCGGCGAAGGCGTGCTCGGGCACGCCCTCGGCCAGGCACTGCTGCGGCACGATGCCGGTGAGCAGGCAGCTCTCGGGGTCAGGCAGGAAGTCGGGCGCGGGCTGACAGTAGGTCATCACCGGCGCGTCGATCTCGTTCAACTCGAGATCGGTGCGCACGCCCGCGAACTGCGCCGGTCGGTCGCGCCGCGGATCGCGGCCGAAGGTCTCGTAGTCGTGCCAGAAGAAGGTGGTGTCGGCCATCGGCGGAACGATACCCCTTGTTGAACGCGACGGCGCCGGACCGGCGCGGCCCGTCAGCCCGGGGGCGGCACCGCCCCCTTGCGCTCGACGATCAACCCGTAGGCCTGCGGCTCGCGGTGCTTCGCGAAGTTGAAAGTCGTCGACTTGTACGAGACCGTCAGGTCGAGGTCGCAGCGCGCGATCGCCAGCTCGTCGCCCACCGTCGAGCAGGCGGCGACGATCTCGCCAGAGGGCGCGACGATGACCGAGTTGCCGATCTGCATCACGCCTTCCTCGTTGCCTGCCTTGGCCACGCCGACGACCCAGGTGCCGTTCTGGTAGGCACCGGCCTGCATGACCAGCTCGTTGTGGAAGTGCGAGAGTGCGTCGTGCTCGGGCGCCGGCGGGTTGTGCACCGGGGTGTTGTAGCCGATCAGCACCATCTCGACCCCCTGCAGCCCCAGCACGCGGTAGGTCTCGGGCCAGCGGCGGTCGTTGCAGATCGCCATGCCCATCACGCCGCCGAAGGCCCGGAAGACGTTGAAGCCCAGGTCGCCGGTCTCGAAGTAGCGCTTCTCCAGGTGCTGGAAGGCGCGCCAGGGCTCGTGCTCGGCGTGACCCGGCAGGTGGATCTTGCGGTACTTGCCGACGATGGCGCCGGTGGGGTCGACGGTGATCGAGGTGTTGAAGCGGCGCGGGCGGCCGTCCTGCTGCACTAGTTCGGCATAGCCGAGATAGAAGCCGATGCCGAGTTTCGCCGCCGCATCGAACAGCGGCCGCGTCTCGGGGCCGGGCATCTCGCGCTCGTAGAACGCGTCCAGCTCGGCCGGGTCCTCGATGTACCAGCGCGGGAAGAAGGTCGTCAGCGCCAGCTCCGGAAAGACGACGAGGTCGCAGCCGTGGCGCTTGGCCTGGTGCATCAGCGCCAGCATGCGCTCGACGACCTGGCCACGCGTGTCGTTGCGCGCGATGGGGCCGAGCTGGGCGGCGCCGACGGTGACGATGCGGGGCATGGATCAGGCTTCCGGGGTGTCGTTCGCCAGCCCGAGCAGGGTGTGCAGCAGCACGTCGGCCCCGGCGGCGAGGTCGGCGGGCGCGGTGTGCTCCGCCGGGTTGTGGCTGATGCCCTTGACGCTGGGCACGAAGATCATGGCGCTCGGGCAGATCCGCGCGAGCATCTGCGCGTCGTGACCGGCGCCCGAGGTCATGCGGCGCTGGCTGAAGCCCAGCCGCGCGGTCACCACCTCGATGCGCCGCACGACGCCGGCGTCGAAGACGACCGGCTCGAAGCGCGCCAGCGGCCGCGCCTCGATCGTCACGCCCTCGTCGGCCGCGAGCTGCTCGAGGAAGGCCGCCAGCCGCGCCTCCGCCTGGCGCAGAAGCGTCTCGTCGGTGTGCCGCAGATCGACCGTCAGCGTCGCGCGCGCGGCGATGACGTTGATCAGGTTGGGGTGCAGGTCGATCTTGCCGACGGTGGCGACCTGGGCGCCCCCCATCTCGCGCGCCAGCCCGCGCACGAAGGTCGCCACCGCCGCTGCCGCATAGCCGGCGTCGTGGCGCAGCCGCATCGGCGTCGTGCCGGCGTGGTTGGACTGGCCGGTGATCGTGAGCTGCTGCCAGGAGATACCCTGCAGGTCCTCGACCGCGCCGATCGTCACGCCTTCCGCATCCAGCACCGGCCCTTGCTCGATGTGCAGTTCGACGAAGGCGTGCGGCCGGTGCGCACCGGGCGGTGCGTCGCCGGCGTAGCCGATGCGCGCGAGCTCGTCGCCGAGACGCGCGCCGTCGATCGCGCGCACGTCCAGCGCCTCCGCCAGCGGCATGCCGCCGGCGTAGACCAGCGAGCCCAGCATGTCGGGCGCGAAGCGCGCGCCCTCCTCGTCGGTGAAGAAGGCCACCACCAGCGGGCGCTCGGTCGCGATGCCGGCGTCGTTCAGCACCTGCACCACCTCCAGGCCGCCGATCACGCCCAGATTGCCGTCGTAGCGGCCGCCGGTGCGAACGGTGTCGATGTGCGAGCCGGTCATCACGGGCGCGGCGTCGGCACGGCGGCCGGCGCGCAGGCCGAAGACGTTGCCGACGGCATCGACCGTCACCGCCAAGCCGAGCTCACGCATCCAGCGAACGACGAGATCGCGCCCGCGCCGGTCGTCGTCGGTCAGCGCCAGGCGGCAGCAGCCGCCGCCGTCGATGGCGCCGACCTCGGCCAGCGCCTCCAGCCGCGCCATCAGGCGCCTGGCGTCGATGCGCAGAGCCGCCGTCGCCGCACCGTGCCCTGCCGACGCCTCGGCACCGTGGCTCACGCGAGCACCTCTGCCGCGCTGCGGCCGGTGATCGCCTGGTAGATCACGGGGTCGGTGTCGCCCTCGCTGCCCAGCAGCAGCACGCGCGACGACCCGTCCACGCCGAGCAGCGCGTTCAGCGCCGGGTCCGCCTGCGCCGCCAGCAGCGCGCCCAGGCCGGTGGCGCCGGTCTCGCCGGAGACGATCGCCGGGTCGCCGCCCATCGGGTCGGCGAAGGCGCGCACGCCGTCGAGGGCGAAGCGGTCGTCGATGGCGACGAAGACGTCGGCCGCCGCCGAGACGATCTCCCAGGCAGCGGGCGACACCTCGCCGCAGGCCAGCCCCGCCATCACGGTGTCGAGCGCGCCGTGCACCGCCGTCGGCCGGCCCGCCATTGCGCTGGCCAGATGGCAGGCGGCCTCGGTCGGCTCGACGACGATGAAGCGCGGCCGGCGCTCGCCCCAGGCGAGCCAGAACGCGGCGGCCACCGAGGCCGCCAGCGCGCCCACGCCCGCCTGCACCAGCACGTGGGTCGGCGGCGCGCCGATCTGGCGCACGATCTCGCGCGACATCACGCCGTAGCCGTGCATGACGTCGATCGGGATGTCGCGGTAGCCCTCGTAGGTGGTGTCGCTGACCACCGTCCAGCCGTTCGCCCGGG
>CAZQPN010000053.1:0-11056 GCA_964595215.1 uncultured Rubrivivax sp.
AGCGCAGGTAGCTGTTGGCCACCGAGTTGATGTTGCCGATGTCGGTGGAGACCATCACGCGCGGCGGCATGGCTTTCTCCAGCTCGCGAAGCACCTGGCGCGGGTGCAGGTACTGGCCGCCGTTGAAGGTGCGTTCCTTCTTCGCTTCCTCGATCATGTCCAGGCTGTACGGGTCGCGCTCGTGCGTCCACTCCGTCAGCTCGCGCTCCCAGGCGTCCTTCTCGGCCTTGATCTTCGCCGCGCGCTCGGCCTTGGTGGCGTCGCAGGCCAGCGTGCGGTCGCCGATCAGCGCCAGCAGCGCCTCGGCGACCGCCTTGGCGTCGCCGTGGATGCCCACCGAGATCTTCTTGACCAGACCCAGGTTCGTGTGGTCGGCCTCGACCTGGATGATCTTGGCGTCCTTGGGCCAGTAGTCCAGCCCGTGCTGGGGCAGGGTGCCGAACGGGCCCATGCGCGAGCCCAGCGCGATGACGACGTCGGCCTGGCTGATCAGCTTCATCGCCGCCTTGGAGCCCTGGTAACCGAGCGGGCCGGCCCACAGCGGGTGGCTGGCCGGGAAGCTGTCGTTGCGCAGGTAGCCGTTGGCCACCGGCGCGCCCAGCCGCTCGGCCAGCGCCTTGCACGCGTCGACCGCATCGCCCATCACCACGCCGCCACCGGACAGGATGACGGGGAACTTGGCCGTGGCCAGCAGCTCGGCGGCGGCCTTCAGGCTCTGCGGGCCGCCGGCGCCGCGCTCCACGCGCATCGGCTTGGGGATCTCGCAGCTGATCTCGCCGTAGAAGTAGTCGCGCGGGATGTTCAGCTGCGTCGGGCCCATGTCCGAGATCGCGCGGTCGAAGCAGCGCGCGGTGAACTCGGCCATGCGCGCCGGGTGCGTGACGTGGCCCTGGTAGCGCGTGAACTCCTGGAACATCGGCAGCTGCTGCGCTTCCTGGAAGCCGCCCAGGCCCATGCTGTTGGTGCCGGTCTCGGGGGTGACGATGACGACCGGGCTGTGCGACCAGTAGGCCGCGGCGATGGACGTCACGCAGTTGCTGATGCCCGGGCCGTTCTGGCCGATGACGACACCGTGGCGGCCGCTGACGCGCGCGTAGCCGTCGGCCATGTGCCCCGCGCCCTGCTCGTGCACGACCGGGATCAGCGTGATGCCGGCCGGCGCGAAGATGTCCATCGCGTCCATGAAGGCCGAGCCCATGATGCCGAACATCGTGTCCACGCCCTGCGCCACCAGGGTCTCGACGAAGGCCTCGGACGGGGTCATCTTCTGCACGCCGCTGACCACGGTGCGGGCGGCGGACGGTGGGCTCTGGCTCATACGGTGTCTCCTGAAGGCTGAAAGCGGTACATATAGTTCCGGAAATCGGAACTCGATATGACTATAGGTTTCTGTCGGTTTAGAGTCAACATAAATTCCATAAAGCGAGACAAATGGTTCCTGAAAACAGAATCGAGATATCATCTGGCGCATGGACATCCTGTCGCCCGCCGCCGACACGCTCGAAAGCCCGCCCGAGCCGGGCGTCGAGACGCCGGCGTTGCGCCTGCTGGCGCTGCTGGAGGTGATCGCCGGCCAGGACGGTGCATTCAGCCTGCACGGCCTGGCCGAGCACACTGGCACGCCCAAGCCCACGCTGCACCGCATGCTGCAGCAGCTCGAGGGCGGCGGCTGGTTGCAGCGCGAGGGCGATGGCCGCCACTACGGCACCGGCGTGCGGCTGCGCCGGCTGGCCGAGCAGCTGCTGCTCAACGCCACAACGCACGGCGCGCGCCACGCGGTGCTGCGAAGGCTGGTCGACGAACTGGGCGAGAGCTGCAACATCACGGCGCTGTCGGGCGGCGAGGTGATCTACCTCGACCGCGTCGAGACGGCGGCGCCGCTGCGCTTCACGCTGCACCCCGGCTCGCGCGTGCCGGCGCACTGCTCGGCCAGCGGCAAGCTGCTGCTGGCGCAGATGACGCCGGCGCAGCGCCGCCGGCTGCTGGCGCACGCGCCGCTGCAGGTCTACACGCCGCGCACCGTGACCGACCTCGATGCGCTCGAGGACGAGCTCAAGCGCGTGCGGCGCGACGGCTACGCGCTCGACAACGAGGAGTTCCTGCCCGGCCTGCTGTGCGCAGCCGTGCTGGTGCCGGCGCCGGGCGGCGCACGCTCCAACCTGTGCGTGGCCGTGCAGGCGCCGGTGATGCGGCTGACGGCCGACAAGGCGCTGCAGCTGGTGCCGGCGCTGCAGCGCGCCGCGGCGGCGCTGGCCGCGATCGACGGCGATACGCCGCCCGCCGGGCGCCCGGCGTGACGCGCCACCGGTGGCCCCGCGGCCCCACCCATCCGCACGGCGCAGCGGCGTCCGTGCACCACCGAACCACCCACCGAACCACCGCTCGCGAGGACCGACCGTGACCGACCTCAGCCAGATGCGTCCCGACCGCCAGGTCTCCGTGCGCGACCTGTTCGGCATCGACACCGACATGCGCGTGCCCGCCTTCGCGGAGCGCGACGAGCATGTGCCCGAGGTCGACACCGCCTACCGTTTCAACCCGGACGTGACGCTGGCGCTGCTGGCCGGCTTCGCACGCAATCGGCGCGTGATGGTGCAAGGGCTGCACGGCACCGGCAAGTCGACCCATGTCGAGCAGGTGGCCGCGCGGCTGAACTGGCCCTGCGTGCGCGTCAACCTGGACGGCCACATCAGCCGCCTGGACCTGGTGGGCCGCGACGCCGTGGTGCTGCGCGACGGCCAGCAAGTCACCGAGTTCCAGGAGGGCATCGTGCCCTGGGCGCTGCAGCGGCCGATGGCGCTGATCTTCGACGAGTACGACGCCGGCCGGCCGGACGTGATGTTCGTGATCCAGCGCATCCTCGAGCGCGAGGGCAGGTTCACGCTCACCGACCAGAACCGCGTCATCAGCCCGCACCCGGCCTTCCGCCTGTTCGCCACCGCCAACACGGTGGGCCTGGGCAACCTCAACGGCATGTACCACGGCGCGCAGAAGCTCAACCATGCGCAGATCGACCGCTGGAACATCGTCGCGTCGCTGAACTACCTGCCGGCCGACGAGGAGGTGGCCATCGTGCTGGCGCGCGTGCCCGGCAAGGCGGCCAGCGAGCGCGGGCGCGCGCACGTGAGGGCGATGGTCGCGGTGGCCGACCTGACGCGCAAGGGTTTCGCCGCCGGCGACCTGTCGACGCTGATGTCGCCGCGCACCGTGATCACCTGGGCCGAGAACTGCGAGATCTTCCGCGACCCCGAGGTCGCCTTCCGCATGTCCTTCCTGAACAAGTGCGACGAGGCCGAGCGGCCGATCGTCGCCGAGTACTACCAGCGCTGCTTCGGCCAGGACCTGGCCGAGTCGCACGCGCGGGCCGAGGCGCGCGCCGGTGCCTGAACCGGCGGCGGCGTCGGCGCGCCGGCAGCAGCAGGTCGAGGAGCTGTGCGGCGCTGCGGTGCGGGCGCTGGCGGCGCGGCCCGATCTGCACTTTCGCGCCCGCCGGCTGCACCTGGGCGAGCAGCGGCTGCCGTTCGCCGCGCCGCACCTGGTGCCGTCGCTGGACGACGACGACTATCCGTCGTTCCGCGGCGCCACCGACGGGCTCGCGCTGCGCGTGGCGCACTCCGACCTGGCGCTGCACCGCCGCTTGGCGCCGCCGGACCTGGTGCGCCGCTTCGTCTTCGAACTGCTCGAGCAGTTGCGCGTCGAGTCGCTCGTGCCCGACGCCTGGCCCGGCGCGCGCGCCAACCTGCGTCACCGCTTCGAGACCTGGTCGGCGGCCTGGGTCGCGACGCGTCAGCTCGAGGGCACGCGCGGGCTGCTGCTTTACACGCTGGTCCAGGTCTGCCGCAGCCGGCTGATGGGCGACGGTGTGTACGAGCCGACCGAGGACCGGATCGAGTCGACGCGCTGGGACCTGGTGCCGCGCATCGGGGTGGCGCTGGCCGGCCTGGTGCGCACGCGCCGCGACCAGGCCGTGTTCGCGGACCATGCGCTCGAGGTTGCCGAGACCGTCGTGGCCATGCTCGCCGAGCAGACCGGTGACGATGACGACCCCGACGCCGGTACCGGCCAGACCGACGCCGCGCCCGGCTTCGCACTGCTGCTCGAGGCGCTGGAGGACGAGGGCAGCGAGGCGATGCCGGTGGCCGAGCACGGCCACAGCCGCGTGCTCGAGGCGGCCGGCCACCGCTACGCCGTCTTCACGCGCGCACACGACGAGCAGGTGGCCGCGGTGGACCTCGCGCGCGCGGAGGAGCTGCGCGGCCTGCGCGCCCGGCTGGATGCGCTGGTCGCGCAATCGGGGCTGAACGTCGGCCGGCTGTCGCGCGACCTGCGCACGCTGCTGGCGACACCGGTGCAGGACGACTGGACGAGCGGCCAGGAGCAGGGCCGCATCGACGGCCGGCGCCTGGCCCAGCTGGTGGCCAACCCTGCCGAGCGCCGGCTGTTCCGCGAGCCGCACTGGCAGCCGCGCGCGCAATGCGTCGTCGGCCTGCTGCTGGACTGCTCGGGATCGATGAAGCGCCACAACGAGTCGCTGGCGGCGCTGGTCGACGTGCTGGCGCGCGCGCTCGAGGACGCCGGTGCCGGCGTCGAGGTGCTGGGCTTCACGACGCGCTCGTGGCAGGGCGGCCGGGCCGCGCGCGACTGGCAGCGTGCCGGCCGCCCGCTGCACCCCGGGCGGCTGGCCGAGCTGCGCCACATCGTGTTCAAGGACCTCGCCACACCCTGGCGGCGCGCCCGCCCCGGGCTGGCGGCGCTGCTGAAGAACGACCTCTTCCGCGAAGGCATCGACGGCGAGGCGGTCGAGTGGGCCTGCGCCCGGCTTCGCGCGGCCGAAGCCGACCCGGCGCCGCAGCGCCGCATCCTGATCGTCGTCTCCGACGGCAGCCCGATGGAGACGGCGACCCATCTCGCCAACGACGCCCACTACCTGGACCACCATCTGCGGCAGGTGGTGGCGCGTCAGGAGGCGGTCGGCGGCGTCGAGATCCTCGGACTGGGCGTCGGCCTGGACTTGAGCCCCTACTACGGCCGCTGCCACGCGCTCGACCTCGACGGCCTGCCCGGGCGGGCCGTCTTCGGCGAGCTGATGGAGCTCGTCGCCGGCCGCCACCGGCGTTGAGGCGTGCATCCATCGACCACTCGCGCCGGCCCGCGGTTCCGTGTTCCTGCCTTCCTGCCTTCCTCCCACCCGCCCAGATCAACGGAGTCCCCATGGTCCTTCTTGAATTCGCGATGGCCCCGCGCGGCCATGCCGAAAGCCTCAGCGCCGACGTCGCGCGCATCGTCGACATCATCGACCGCAGCGGTCTGCCCTACCAGCTGACGCCGATGGGCACCATCCTCGAGGGCGAATGGCCCGAGGTGATGGCCGTGGTGACGGCCTGCTTCGAGGCGCTGAAGACCGACTGCCCGCGCATCAGCGTGCACCTGAAGGCCGATTACCGCGCCGGCCACGCGGGGCGCCTGACGTCCAAGGTCGAGGCGATCGAGAAACGGCTGGGCCGCACGCTGCGCACCTGAGGCGCCGCCTGCGCGGCACCAGCGCGGCACCAGCGCGCGGCGGGGATCTCGAGCCAGAACAAGGCGCTGCGCGGCGCCGCGATCTCGGTCCACGCGCTGCCACGGTGGCGTTCTGTGGATCGCGCTCGCCAGCACGAACGGGCCCTGCACCAGGGCCTGCAGTCGCTCGACCTGCGAGGCAGGGCGCGGGTCGCGTTCTGCACCCGGGCTGCGCCGCCGCCCGCCGGCAGCGACTGCAGGGCAGACCCCGCTTGACACAGCGATCGTGCCGACCTATTCTGAATACCAGAACTTGATTCTAAATATTAGAAAATCGGAGACATGGACAAGACGCTGATCAAGGGCGTGCAGCTGCTGGGCCATCTGGTCCGCGCAGCCGCGCCCTGCGGCGTCACCGAGTTGTCCCGCCTCAGTGGCCTGACCCCGAGCAACGTGCATCGCACGCTGCAGACCTGGACCCACCTGGGCTTCGTCACCCAGGATCCGGCCAGCGGCAACTACCACTGCACGCTGCGCCTTTTCGAGTGGGGCTGCCGGGTGGCCGACGGCTTCGACGTGCGGCGCGTTGCGCGCGAGCACCTGGCGCGCCTGGCGCGTGACACGCAGGAAACGATCCACCTGTCGCTGCTCGATGGCGCCGAGATCGTCTACCTCGACAAGATTGACAGCCCGCAGCCGGTACGTGCCTATTCCGAGGTCGGCGGCCGCGCGCCGGCGCACTGTGTGGCCACCGGCAAGGCGTTGCTGGCGCACGCCGGTGCCGAGGCGCTGGCGATGCTGCCGGCGCCGCTGCCGCGCGCCACGCCACGCACCATCGCCGACCTGCGCGCACTGCGCACCCAGATGCGCCAGGTGCACGAGCGCGGCTACGCGGTCAACCGCGAGGAATGGCGCCTGGGCGTCATCGGCCTAGGCGCCCCGGTGTTCGACGAGCACGGTCGCGCGGTCGCTGCCGTCGGGCTGTCGGCGCCGGCCGCGCGCATGGGTGCGGCGCGGGTCGAGCAGCTCGGCGCGCTGATCGTCGCGACGGCCAACGCCGTCACCCGTTCCCTGGGCGGGCGGCCCTATCGAGACGCGGCCTGAGCCGTGCGAGAACCGTCCACTTGTTGTCGACTCTCACCCACCACTGGAGACACCACATGAACCTTCGACGCACCTCCTCCCTGGCCCTGCTGGCTGGCACGCTGGCCCTGTCGGCCCCCGCTCTGCTGCAGGCCCAGGAGAAATACCCCAGCCGGCCGGTCGAGATGGTCGTGAGCTTCGGCCCCGGTGGCGGCGCCGATGCGATGGGCCGCAAGATGGCGCAGCTGCTCGAGAAGGAGCTCGGTGTGCCGTTCCCGGTGTCCAACGTCGCCGGTGCCTCCGGCAACGCCGGCATGACCAAGGTGCTGACATCGGCGCCGGACGGCTACACCGCCGGCACGCTGATCGCGCTGACGGTCTCGGCCTGGGCCTCCGGCCTGGGCACGGCCAAGGCCGACGACTTCGCCATCGTCGCCGTCACGCAGGACTCGCCGTCGATGATGTTCGTCGCCGCCGACAGCCCGTTCAAGACCTACAAGGACATGCTGGACCACGCCAAGGCGAACCCCGGCAAGCTCAAGGTCGCGACCTCGGGCTACGGCACCCAGGACGACATCACGTTGAAGTACTTCGAGAAGCAGGGCTTCAAGATGACCAACGTGCCCTTCGCCAAGCCGGCGGAGCGCTACGCGTCGCCGATCGGCAAGCACACCGACGCCATCTACGAGGAGCCGGGCGACGTCGCGCCCTTCCTCGCCGCCGGCCAGCTGCGCCCGCTGGTCGTGTTCGACGAGAAGCGCCACCCGGCCTTCAAGGACACGCCGACGACCAAGGAGATGGGCTACGAGATCAACGACCTGCCGAACTTCCGCACCATCGCGGTGAGTTCCAAGGTGCCGGCGGATCGCGTCAAGGTCCTGGCCGACGCCGTCAACAAGGTGCTCGACGGCGACGAGTGGAAGGCCTTCTGCGCCCAGACCTACACCTGCGCCTCGGCCAAGTACACGCCGGACGAGGCCAAGGCCTACGTCAAGGCCTTCCAGGAGAAGGTCGCGGCCTACCTGCAGACCTTCAAGTGAGCGTGCGCAGCCCCTGGTGGCCGGTGGCCACGCCGCTGGCCTTCGCGGCCGGCGGCGTGCTGCTGACGCGGGTCGTCACCGACCGGCCCGAGATGGTCGAGCAGATGACGCGCGGCGTCGCCGGCCCGACGACCTGGCCGACCGTGATGCTGTGGGCGATGGTCGTGTTCGCGCTCGGCTGGGCGGTCGAACGCAGCGCCAGGGTGCTGCGCAGCCGTGAGCGCGGCGCGGCCGCCGAGACACTGGCCCCGGCCGGCTGGCGCGTGTGGGCCGGCATCGTGCTCGTGCTGGCCTACGGCTTCAGCCTGCCGACGCTCGGCTTCGCCGTGGCCACGCCGCTGTACCTGCTGCTGTGGATGCTGCTCGGCGGCGTGCGCTCGCCGTCGCTGCTGGCCGGCGTGACCCTGCTCGGCAGCGTCGCGCTGATGTACATGTTCATCAAGCTCGCGCTGATGCCGCTGGACCGCGGCGTCGGCGTGATCGGCGAGTTCACGGTCCAGCTCTACCGCTGGCTCGGCATCTACTGACGCCGCTCCGACCCCGCCCCTGATGCCAACGCCGGGCCAGCGCCCGGCCCGAACGGACGCACGATGGACGTCTTCGTCAACCTCTTCCACGGCCTGCTGACGGCCGTGGAGCCCGTCAACCTCGGCATCATGCTGATCGGCCTGGCCGTCGGCGTGATCGCCGGCGCGCTGCCGGGCATCTCCTTCGTCAACGCGATGGCCATCGCGCTGCCGTTCACCTACCTGATGACGCCGCTGTCGGCGATGGTCTTCCTGGGCGGCATCTACGCCGGCGGCGTGTTCGGCGGCTCGATCTCGGCGATCCTGATCAACATCCCGGGCACGCCGGCCTCGCTGCCGAGCGCCTGGGAGGGCTATCCGATGACGCAGCGCGGCGAGGCCGCGCGCGCGCTGACGATCGCGATCGCCGCCTCGGCCACCGGCGGCCTGGCAAGCGCGCTGCTGCTGACCTTTGGCGCGCCGCCGTTCGCGTCGCTGGCGCTCAAGTTCGACCAGCCGGAGTTCTTCGCCGCCACCTTCCTCGGGCTGGTCAGCATCGTCGCCATCGCCAAGGCCGCGCCCTGGATCAGCCTGGTGTCGCTGTTCGCCGGCATCGTCATCGGCAGCGTCGGCGTCGACCCGCTGTACGGCCTGCCGCGCCTGACCTTCGGGCTGCCCGAGCTGCAGAACGGCATCAACTTCGTGGTCGTGATGATCGGCCTGTTCGCGCTCGGCGAGGTGCTGGAGATGCTGGGCCGGCGCGCCCACGGGGCGCAGGGCGGCGGGCGCATCAAGCTGCAGCGGCCGTCCTTCAAGGACGTCTGGGCGGTCAAGGGTGCCGCGCTGCGCGGCACCGGCATCGGCTGCGCGATCGGCATGATCCCCGGCGCCGGCGCCACCGTGGGCGCCGTCATCTCCTACGGCATCGAGAAGCAGGTCTCGCCGCGCGGCAAGGACTTCGGCACCGGCGTCCCCGAGGGCCTGGCGGCGCCGGAAGCGGCCAAGAACGCCACGACCGGCGCGGCGATGATCCCGCTGCTGACGCTGGGCATCCCCGGCAGCGCCGCCACCGCGATCATGCTGGCGGCCCTGGTGCTGCACGGCGTCACCCCCGGGCCGCTGCTGTTCACGACCCAGACCAACATGGTCTACACGATCTTCGCCAGCCTGCTGCTGGCCAACCTGTGCATGATCGTCGCCGGCGCCCTGGTGGCACGCGGCTTCGCGTCGCTGATGAAGGTGCCGCCGACGGTGCTGGGCGCCTTCATCGTCGTGCTCAGCGTCGTCGGCGCGTTCGGCGTGCGCAACAACATCTTCGACGTCTACGTCTGCCTGGTGTTCGGCGTCATCGGCTACCTGATGAAGCGCCACGACTTCCCGTCGGCGCCGCTGGTGCTGGGCGTGATCCTGGGGCCGCTGGCCGAGCGCTACTTCATGACCTCGCTGGCGAACTACGACGACAACCTGCTGATCTTCGTCGAGCGGCCGATCAGCGCCACCATCATGGGCTGCGCCGCGCTCTTCCTGCTGTGGGCGCTGGTGCCCGACATCAAGGGCAAGCTGGGGCGCCTGTTCGGGCCGCGCCGCGCCGCCCGATCCACCTGAACCGCGAGGACCCGCCATGAACGCCACCCCCGAACCCATCGACCCCGCGATCGCCGAGCTGGTCGGACGCGCGCGCGCCGCCCAGCGCATCGCCGACGGCTACGACCAGGCGCGCGTCGACGAGCTCGTCGCCGCCGCCGGCTGGGCCATCCTCGAGCCCGGCCGCAACCGCGAGCTCGCCGAGCGCGCGGTGGCCGACACCGGCATCGGCAACGTCGACGACAAGATCCGCAAGAACCACCGCAAGACGCTCGGCCTGCTGCGCGACCTGGCCGGCGCGAAGACGGTCGGCGTGATCGCCGAGGACCCGGCGCGCGGCATCACCGAGATCGCGCGCCCGGTCGGCGTGGTGTGCGCGATCACGCCGTCGACGAACCCGGCGGCGACGCCGGCCAACAAGGTCATCAACGCGCTCAAGGGCCGCAATGCGGTGGTCGTTGCGCCCTCGCCCAAGGGCTGGGGCACGGCCGCGCGCCTGGTCGAGATGATCCACGAGCAGTTCGACCGCATCGGCGCGCCGCGCGACCTCGTGCAGGTGCTGCCGGCGCCGATCAGCAAGGCCTCGACCATGGCGCTGATGAAGGCCTGCGACCTGGTGGTCGCCACCGGCTCGCAGGCCAACGTGCGCGCCGCCTACACCTGCGGCACGCCGGCTTTCGGCGTCGGCGCCGGAAACGTCGCCGGCATCGTCGACGAGACCGCCGATCTGGCGCTGGCGGCGGAGCGCATCGTGCGCTCCAAGACCTTCGACAACGCCACCTCGTGCTCGTCGGAGAACAGCCTCGTCGTCGTCGCCTCGGTGCGCGAGCCGCTGCTGGCGGCGCTGCGCGAGCGCGGCGCGCTGCTGATGGACGCGGCGCAGAAGGCAAAGCTGCAGGCGCTGATGTGGCCCGACGGCAAGCTGTCGGCGGCCGTCACGGGGCAGTCGGCGCGTGTCGTCGCCGAGCGTGCCGGCCTGGCCGAGGTGGCCGAGGCGCGACCGCGCATCCTGATCGTCGACGAGACCGGCACCGGGGCGGACTTCCCGTTCTCGGGCGAGAAGCTGTGCCCGGTGCTGACGCTTTACACGGTGCCCGACTTCGACGCCGCGGCGGCGCAGGTGGCGCGCATCTACGCCTGGCAGGGGGCCGGCCACTCGGTCGGTCTGCACAGCACGCGCCCCGAGCGCGCGCTGCAGCTCGGCCTGACGCTGCCGGTCTCGCGCGTCATCGTCGACCAGGCGCACTGCATCGCCACCGGCGGCAGCTTCGAAAACGGGCTGCCGTTCTCGCTGTCGATGGGCTGCGGCACCTGGGGCGGCAACAGCTTCTCCGACAACATGAA
>CAZQPN010000054.1:0-10770 GCA_964595215.1 uncultured Rubrivivax sp.
CCTCGCCGGCGCCGATCAGCGTGCCCGGCAGGCGGCGCGTGCTGCGCGTCGGCGCGGCCGGCGGGTCGGTCAGCACCAGGCGGGCGGCGATCGAGCGGCTGCGCTCGGCCGTGACCGATGCGAGCGTCGGCGGCGCCCTGCGCCAGGCGCGCGCCGACCCCTCGACCGTCGTGCGCCCTCGCGTGCCGGCGCCGGTGCGCAGGTCCTGCCCCTCACCCGACAGCAGGCCGACCGCGACCGGGGGCTCGATGAAGTGGTCGTAGACCTTGGCCGGCGGGCGGCTGGTCGCGGCGGGCACGACGGTCGCGGTCGGTGCCTCCAGCCCTTCGGTCAGCGTGCCGGGCCGCGGCGGCGCCTGACGCTCGCCGCGCAGCGCGGCCAGCGCCGTCGGCGAGGCGGTCTTGCCGAGGAAGGCGTGCGCGGTGGCGAAGGCCGCATCCACCCCGACCGGATCGGCGACGAGCGCCGCCACCGCCTGCGCCGTCGTCCGGAACGCCGCGATCTCTGCCGAGCGGCGCGAGAACGGCAGCGGCTTGCGTTTGCCGATCGTCACCTGGTGGTAGGGGATCTCCGGGCCGCCGCCTGACGGCGTGGCGCTGCACACCAGGTCGAGCTCGTTGAGGGCCTCGACCATCTCGGCCTTGGGCACCTTGCGGTGGTTGGTGTCGCCGGCCGGGCCCCAGACACCGACCGGGAAGCGACCGAAGGGCCGCGCGGTGACGGCGAACGGGAAGGGCCGCGTCGCGCCTTCGTAGACCCAGCTGAGCACGACCTGCGGCGTCATCGTACCGGCGCCCATCGGGCCGACGGCGAGCGCACGGCTCGGGTTGTGCGTCGTCACGCCACTGCCTGACGCTGGCTGGACGCGCTTGACGCTGGTGGCCGGTACGGTGCTGGTGAAGGTCAGGCCGAATTCGACCACGACGACGAAGGGCCGTGCGGCCGAGCCGTCGGGTGTGGCGTCCTCGCCCTTGGCGGGCAGGGCGCCGTGCGAGGTCATCAGCGCGTGCGCCAGCGCGCCGCCGCCCTGCGGCGCCGGCTCGAGGTACTTGGCGATGAAGTCGCTCGCACCGATGGGGGCCTTGCCGGCCTTGTCCGAGCCGCCGAATCGGAAGGTCAGCTCGATCGGGCCGACCTCGAAGGTGACGCTGCCGCGGAAGTCCGGCCCGCGCACCTCGATGCGCGCGCCCAGGCTGATCGAGATCGTGATCTCGCCGAAGATCCAGGTGTCGATCGTGACGCCGGCGGCGATGCGCGCGTAGGCGTTGACCTGGTAGCTGAAGGGATCGAAGTAGATGATCCCGTGGGCGCCGAACTTGACCTCGGCCCAGGCCGGGCCGAAGGTGGCGGAGCCCTCGAAGTCGCCGCCGGCCATCAAGGCCTCGGACGTCAACGCGAAGTAGCTGCCGGCCTTGATGACGATGTTGCTGCCGATACTCCAGCGCAGGCCCAGGCGCGGCACCTGCGGGTAGCCGGGGCGGCTGAAGTCCGGGTGGTAGCCGCCGAGCGTGAAGACGAACTCGCCGGCGCGCTCGCCCTTGAACCAGATGACGTAGGCGAAGCCACCGGTGAGCTTGATGTCCTTGTACAGCAGCCAGGAGTTGTCGGTCAGCTGGCCCTGCACCCACAGCACGCCCTCGTTCGACGAGAAACGCACCATCAGCGCAACCTCGATCGACACCAGCGCCACCTGCGGCCGCGGCAGCGCCATGCGCGCCAGGCCGAGCAGGTTGATGTCCAGCCCGTCGCCGATCTGCACGCCGACCACCGCGATGCCGTCGACGAGCGCGAAGCTGTTGAAGGACAAGCCGGCGGCGAACCAGAACGCGCCCTTGCTCATCGGGAAGTGGCTGCCGAGCTGGCGCAGCTGCTGCATCGGGTCGCTCGGCGAGGCCGCGATGTCCAGCGCCTGGATCAGCGGGTAGCTGCCGAAGTCCGACAGGTCGGTCGGCAGGCGCAGCAGCCGATTGATGCCGAAGCCGCCGCCGATGCCGGTCAGGAAGAAGGCCGGCGGCCCACCGATCGGTCCGTTGACGGCGCCGATGGCGAAGAAGGCGGTGAACTTCTCGCCGCTGGCGGCGTCGACACCCTGGCCGTAGCCGCCGTAGACCGTTAGCCCGTAGACGGCGAAGCGGCCGAGCAGCATGCCGAGGTACTCGGTGCTCTCCTGCACGGTGCCGGCGTGCGTGACCTGCTTGAGCAGGCCGCCGGCGATCGACACCCCGGCGATGTCGGCCGACACGGCCAGCCCGGCCAGGTCGACCTTCCAGTTGGCGGCATCGAAGAAGTCGCCGTCGGTCGTGAAGTAGGTGATCTGCAGGTCGTCGACGGCGCAGGTCAGGCCGAACATCGAGACCGAGCCGTCCATCAGCAGCGACACCCGCTCGAGCCGGCCATTGGCCCGCATGCGGGCGTCGAAGCCGACCTGCTCCAGGTACAGCGGGCCGAAGCCCTTCTGGATCGCGATCCACCACGGCCCCGGCGGATCGCCGGCGCGCAGCGACACCGCCACGCCGCCGTTGCCGTGCTTCTGCACCGCCAGCGCGGGCGAGAACACCGGCCGCGGCGGAGTCGGGCCGGTGTCGCGCATCAGGCCCTGCGCGATGCCGTTGTTGCCGCCGGCGCCGCTGGTCGCCACGGCGAGGTTGGCGAACTGCAGCTGCACCCCGGCGCCGGTGACCCCCGTCGAGTCGATCGCTGCGAAGACGTGCAGCGCGACCGACTCGACCGTGATGCCGGCGTCCAGCAGCGGCCCCGAGGTCTTGCCCAGGCGCAACCCGAGGCCGTTGACGACGAGTCTGGGCTGGAAGCTCAGCCCGCTCGTGGGCATGAAGCCTACGAACAGCCCGCCGCTGCCCGGCGGGTTGGGCGTGATCCAGCTGTCGTCGTTCTCCAGCCACAGCGTGACGTCGCCCGGCAGCAGCGTGAAGCGCGACGCCAGCCCGATCTGCAGCCCCAGGCTGCCGTCTTGCTGCTGGAAGCTCACGGTCAGCGGGGCGACCGTCAGCGTGATGCCGGCGCCGGCCAGGTTCACGATCAGCTGCCGCACGCGCGGCAGGATCTGCGCCGGATCGAACAGCCGGTCGATCAGGGCGTCCGGGTCCGGCAGGTCCTCGAGCACGACGCCGCGCAGCAGGTTGCGCACGTTCATCGCCGGCGTCACTGGGTGGTCGAGCAGCGCGTCGACCGCCGGCTGCGCCATCGCCACCGCGGCGGCGAGGTCGATCACGACCTCGACGATGCGCAGCGCCACCTGGGCCGGTGTCGTGACGTCGACCGGCGCGCCGACAGGACCGTCGCTGGCGACGAGGTCGAACTGTGCCGTGTCGAGCAGCCAGCGCGCGGCGAAGCGCTGCGTGGCGCTGGCCGCCAGGCCGACCATGATCCGCCGGCCGCCCGCCGGTGCGGCGCCGGCGGCCACCGTGACGAAGGGTTGCAGGTCGACCCCGCCGGCGTCGATCGACGCCGGCCCGACGGTCAGGCTCAGGTCCTGCAGGCCGGTGTCGCGCACGGCCAGACGGAAGCTCAGCGTGTCGATGCCCGGCACCGCGAGCGCGCCGGCGGCCAGCACGACTTCGCGATCGGCCGGGCGGTAGCCGAGCGTGAATGCGCCCACGCCGACCGTCAGCGTGCCGGCCACGTCGCTGGCGCTGACGGCCGATGGCAGGAAGCCGTCGACCAGCGGCGCCAGCGCCGCCACGCCGGTGGCGAGGATGGACGGCGCGGCGTCGCGCAGGCTGTCGGCCGGATGCGTCGCCCAGTCGTGCAGCGCCTGGCCGTCGAAGGCCCTGGGCGTGCCGCTGCGCAGCGCCAGCGCGTCGCCGAGGGTGGCGACGAGCGGCCCGAACGGCGCTGGCAGCGTCGCCAGCCGGTCGAGCAGGAAGGGCAACGCGGCCTCGGCCGCAGCAGCCAGCGAGCCGAGGCCGGCGAAGGGCAGGAGCGCAATGTCGGCACCGCTGAACGGCCGCAGAAAGAGCTGCAACCCGGACGCGCCAACGGCCGCGTGCACCGCCTGCCGCCCGGGTGCCACACCCGCGGTCCCCAGGTGCAAGGCCAGCGATGGCGTCGGCGCAGCGCCCGGCTGCAGCACCAGGCCAGCGGCGATGCCACCCGACAGGCGAGGCCCGGCGCCTGCCGGCGCCGTCCACGCCGCCGCGTCGACCGCCAGCGACAGCCGCGCACCGGCGGCCTCGCCCGCCACGGCCAGGCTCACCCCCGGCGCCAGCGCCAGCGGCGTCCCGGCAGCGCCGGTCAGACCCATCAGCGGCCGCACGGCGTCGAGCAAGGCCTGGATGCGCGCCGGGCTGGCCGCCAGCGAGCCCGCGCTGCCGAGCCAGCCGGCCGGGTCGCGCAGCAACCCGGCGAGCGGTCGCAGACGACGCCGCACGTCACCCGCGTTGCCGGACAGGACGCAGAAAGCGTCCAGCACGGCGTCGATCAGCGGGCGGGCGCCATCGTCGGCCCCGCGCAGCATCTCCAGCGCGGTATGCGCGGCCAGCGCCGGCGTTGCGTGCGCCAGCATGCGCGCCAGCGCCATCGCCTCGGGCGCCGGCCACAGGTTGGCGCTGTCGCTGCCCCCACCCGGGTGGCGCCAGACCAGCGTCGCCGAAAAGGGCTGCAGCGCCAGCTGCAGCTGCACGCCACCGACCGCAGGCAGCGCTTCATCGGGACCGATCGTCACGCTGCCGCTGACGCCGCTCGGCGCGACGCTGGCGTCGATCGCCCAGCCAAAGCGGCCGGCGGTGGTGCCGCCACCTTGCAGCGTGACGCTGCCAGTGGCGAAGTCGACGTCGATCGCCAACGGGCCGAGCAGCGCGGCGAGCGCGGCATGCAACTCGGCGCCGGCGGCCGCCAGCCGGTCGCGTACCAGGCCACCCGGGTCGTGCACCAGCTGATCGACGGCGTCGGCCGCCACGCCGCCGGCCGGCGCGATCAGGCCGAGCGCGTCCAGCACATCGGCCAGCGCCACCGACGACGCGCCGCCGACATCGGCCGTCAGCCGCTGGACGAGTGCCGACAGCAGCAGGCGCGCCTCTGGCAGCACCGGCTGCACGCCAGCCAGGCCCGGCACCGTGCCCAGCCGCAGCCGTTCCCAGCGCTGGCCGAAGACGCCGGCGTCGTGCAGCGTCAGGCGGCAGGCGCCGGTGGCGCTGCCGCCCAGCGGCAGTGTCAGGTCGGCCGACACCGCGCGCAGCGTCAGCAGCGGCGTGGCGCTGAGCCAGCCAGTGCGGTCGGTGATCGACAGCCTGACCCGCAGCACGCGCTCGCGCGCGGCCACGCCGGCGACCGTCAGGTCGGCGGCAAGCAGTGACAGTTCGGCGCTGCCCTCGATCGCCAGCAGCCCGCTGCTGCGTGAAGGAAGCGCCCAGCGCAGCCCGGCACGCACGCCGGAGGGCAACGGCGCTGCAGCGGTCGTGGACGCTGCCGACGCGTCCGCCACGCGCTGGCGCGCGCGCGAAGCCAGCCCCGCGGCGGTGATGGCGCTGATGGCGCGCGAGGCCTGCGCCGTCGAGACGCTGCCGAACAGCGCCGTCACCGCCAGCGTGGCGCGCGGCGGCGCCGGCGGCACGGCGGGTGGGCGCAGGTCGGCGCCGGGATCGGCCAGCGATGACAGGTCCATCAGCGCGTCGACCAGCGCCCGGCCGAGCGCGAGGTCGGCGTCGTCGGGTTCGTGGTCGGCCGCCGGTGGGGGCGGCAGCAGGCGGTGCAGCAGGCGCAGCGCGTCGGCCGTCGGCGCGGTGTCGAGCGCGGTCAGCGCCACGGCCGACAGCGGGGTGCCCAGCGTCACGAGGTCGGTGACGGCCGGCTGCGCTTCGGCCGCGATGCGGGCTGCGTGGCCGGCGCCGGCGACGGCGACGACGGCGATGTCGGCGGTCACGTCGGCGAGCGACGCGAGCACCCGCGCCAGGCGGGCGGCCTGCTCGGGCGTGCCGTCGGTGGCGCTGCCGGCCAGCCGGCAGTCGGCACGCGTGCCAAGCGCGATGTACCAGTCGCCGCTGGCGGCGGCCGGCAGCGTGAACATCATCGCGTCCAGCCCCGGCGTGCTGAGATCGATGCGGCGTCCTGCCGGCGCGTCGGGCCAGGCCGCGGCGCCGAGCGCCACGTGAACGGTCGTCGTCGGTGTGCGACCGGCGAGGTCCTCGATGTCCAGCTGTGGCCAAAGCTGCGATGCCGCCAGGCCGATGCGCCGCACGTCGACCCCGATCGGGTCTGCGGGCGGCGGTGCGACGCGGCCATCACCGCCGGCCCATCGCTGCACCAGCGCCGACAGCCCGCCGGCGATCGCGCCCGCGGCAGCGCCGGGCACCGACCGGCCCAGCAGCAGGTCGGCGACGTCACCGGCCACCTGCGCCTCGGCCTGCAGCGCACCTTCGAGGACGTCGAAGCCGAGCCCGTCCTGCCCCGGACGCCAGTCGCGCAACGCGGATGGGGCGGCCACCAGCGCCGGCGTCAAGCCGGCGGGCGGGAACCAGATCGCCAGGTCCGGCAGGTCGGCGTCGAGCACGACGCGGTAGGGATCGTCCGGATGCCCGCGGCCGCGGAAGGTGGCGCGCCCCGATCCGCTGCCGGCCAGCAGGTCGGCCAGCAGCTCGAGCGCGCGCGGACCGGTCTCGGTGACCAGCAGGCGCGGCAGCCAGGCCGCGAGGGCCGCGTGGGGATCGCTCACCAGATCGGCCAGCCGCAATCCGGCGCGCGACGCGGCATGGCCGCCCGCCACCGCGGGCGGCGTATCCCAGCCGAGCGCGACGACGACGTCGGCCAGGAAGCCCGGACCTGCCGATGCCCGCTGCGCCAGGTGCCCGACGAGCAGCTGCACCGCGTCCCAGCCGGCGTCGGGCAGGCTGACGAGGCCGCTGGCGTCGATCTGCGGCAGCGCCAGCGGCACCGTCAGGCCGTCGGCCGACAGGCGCGGGTTGGGCGCACTGACGCTCGCGGCCAGGCCGCCGGCAGGGGTCCAGCGAAGCGCCAGCCCGACGTGCTCGGCGAGCAAGTCGATGTCGTCGCCGAGCGCGAGGCGGGCGCACGGCGGGCTGATGCCACGCTCGCGCGCCGTCAGCGAGGCCTCGACACCGAGCAGCAGCTGCGCTGTCCGCGCGGCCAAGTCGATGCGCGCCAGCGTGACGGCCACCCGCGTGCCGACCACGGTGCAGCGCTGGCCGAGCGTGTCCACGCTCGTGCGCGCAGCGACGGCGACACTCAGCACCGGACCGTCGGCTGCCGCCTCCAGCACCAGCGGCCCGGCCAGCGGCAGCCGCCAGGGATCGGCCGGCGTGCCGCCGCCGGTGACGACGGCGGCGGCCTGGCTGGCGTCGGCGAGCGTGGCGCGCAGTGTCTCGAGCACCGCCGCGGCGGCCGCGGGCGTGGCAACCAGGGCTTGCCAGTATCCTGTCACCGCCGCAATCGGATCGCTCATCAGCGCCGGCAGCGTCACCGCGGCCAAGCCGGAGCCGGTCGGCGGCATGAGGCCGATCAGCTGCTGCACCGGGGTCAGCGCGCTGCCCAGACCGGACAGCAGCGCGTTGGCGACGTCGGTCACCGCGCTGCCGGCGGCGTCCATCAGCGCGTCGGGCGAGGTCAGGTCCAGCACCGGGTAGCTGTGGTCGCCGAGCTGGACCTTGTCCGCCGCGAGCACGAAGGTGGGCTTGCGGCTGGCGTCGAGCGCGAAACCGATGCGCAGCGTGTCGGCGCGCGCCAGCGGCAGCGGCGGCGCGGCCGGCGCATCCAGCACGCGGCCGGCGGCGTGGCCGGCAGCGGCCCAGACGCCGAGGCTGGGCAGCGCGGTGGCCTGGCCGGTGACGAGATCGATGCGCATCAGGTCGGCCACCGCCTCGACCCGCCTCGCATCGTCGCCCAGCCGCAGGCCCAGGCGCGGGGTCAGCCGGGTATGGCCGGTCGGACCCTGGTCGACGCCCAGCGTGAGCGTCAGCGCCGCGGCGCCGAGCGCGACGCGGACCTCCGCGCCGACGCGCGCACCGCCCAGCAGCGTGCCCAGATGGCCCAGCCAGTCGTCGCGCGCGGCCGCCGTGCTGACGATGCCGTGCAGCCAGGCCGAGATCGCGCGCACGCCCTGCGTGGGCAGTTGCGTGATCGGGAAGTCGGGCACCGCGTCGCCATCCCGCAGCCCCAGCAGGCCGCCGAGCGCGGCCAACGCCGGGATGGCGCCGGCGGCATCGGCCTGCGCCTTGACGAGTGACAGCACGAGGTCGAGCAGGGCGTCGTCGAGCTCGTCGGCGTGGTCGACGGCGATGCGGACATCGCGCGGCGCCATCGCGCCGGGCAGCTGAAGGCCGGTCAGGCCGAAGCCGAAGTCGGCAGCCTTGGGGTCGCCGGTGGCGGTCGGCAGGTCGATCTCCAGCCCGATCGCGCCGAGCCGTGCCTGACCCGGCACCGGCGGCGCCGTCGTCACCGTGATCTGCGTGGCGATGCGGATGCGCCCGCCGTCGGCACCGAGCAGCACGGTCGGGCCGGTGCTGGACGCACCGTCGTGCGCCGTGCGGAACAGCGGGATCGACAGCGTCGTCGCCGAAACCGGCGCCGGCGCGACCGTGCGCACCTTCAGGCCGATGCCGACGTGCAGGCCGTCGGGCTGCCGCTCGTCGATCGTCATCGCCAGCTGCACCGGCAGCTCGGGCACGTCGACCAGCGGCAGCCAGACAACGCCGGCCTCGGTGCTGCGGTCGGCGCCACCGAGCGCATCGTCGACGAAGGCCAGCAGGGCCGCGCGCTGGCCCGGGTCGGCCAGGACGCGCTGGAGGTACTGCTCGGGGTTGGCGATCCAGTCGGGGTTGGGGTCGCCGTCCCGGAAGATGCCCAGTGCCTCGGCCAGATGGCCGAGCACGCCGAGGTCGCCGGTGCGCAGGCTCACCGGCGAACCCCGGTGGTGCCCGGCGGGGCCGCGGTCTTCAATCCGCTGCTTCCCGAGAAGCGGTGGCGCGCCATCGGCACGATCGTGAGGCCGCGGCGGGTGGCCGTCATCTCCACCGGCACCAGCACGTTGCCGCGAGCGTCTTTGCCGGTCGCCCCGGCGATGCCGCTGACCATGCCCAGCAGGCACTGCCACGCGTAGGCGACGAGCGCGTCCCCCCAGGTCGCGACGATCAACTCCGGGCCACGCGGACGCCGCATCGCGGCGGCGTACAGCCCGGCCGGCGCGTCGGGCGCGCCGCAGGCAAAGGCGACCTCGACCGTGGCGCTGCCCGTCTGGTCGCAGCGCACCGGCAGCGCGACCGTGATCAACCCGTCGGCCAGCTGCACGCTCAGGTCGACCAGGCTCACCGCGAGCTCGCTCTCGCCCTCGACCCAGACGACCTCGGTCCGCCGCGTCGGCCGGTACAGGCCGGCTGCCCGCCTTGCCGCGACACGCAGCATCTCGGTCATCTGCTTGCCGTCCAGCGCGATGCCGTCGCCGATCCGGCCGGCGGCCATCGGGCGCGCGGGCCCGCGCACGCTGCGCACGCGCCGCACCTCATCGACGAAGCGGCGGTACTCGGGGGCGATGGTCTCGGCCAAGGGGTCCGATCTCGAGGGGCGCTGATCGACGTTCTGGCGACCTGCGCAGCGTGTGCCGGTCAGGGTCTTGTCACGCGCGCCGCGGGTTGCGGCGCAGGGTGACGGCCAGCCTTCGCAGGCCCTGGATCAGCGCGTCGAACACGAACCACGTGGCCAGGAAGGCCGCGCACTCGAGCGAGAAGCTCTGGAACTTGTAGAACAGCTCGGCCACCAGCCAGGCCCCGGCGATCGAGGGCATCTGCTCGATCAGGATCCGGCGGGGCGGCAGCGTGCGCAGCAACGTGAACATCGGATCTCCAGGTCATCCGCCGGCCGCGTGGCGGCGATGCGGAAGCGGCTCCGGTCTCTCACGTCGGCAGTGCATCGAAAGCCCGGCTCGCCCCACTCTAGGCAGGCTGGCCGCGTCGGCCATCCCTAGGAAGGCGCTCTCGGGAATGCATCCCTAGTTCGATGTCGGCCGGTGCCGCGACGGCCATATCTTGCCGGGTGGCCGACAATCCGCGCTCGATCCGTTCACGCCCGCCCACGACCGACATGCCCGATCAGCCGCCCATTCCGCCCGAGCCCGCCGCCGAGCCCAGCCCGCAGGCCATCGCGCCGGCGCCGCAGACCCCCGCCGTCCCCGACGCGCCGGCGGCGCACGGCGACGCCGACGCGCCCGCCGCGGCCCAGCGCGACGAGGCGCCGTTGCCAGCGCCGGATGCGGCCGCCCCACTGGCGTCCGCCGACGCGAGGCCGGCGTCAGACGACGGTGGGACGGCCGCGTCCGGACCGGAAGACGTGTCCGAGTCGCCGTCCGAAGGCGCCGGCGAAGTCGCAGCGCAGGCTGTCGCCATGCCCGAGCTGACCCCCGCCGCCACCGCGGCCCGGCTGGCGGAACTGTTCCCAGCCCTGTTCGCGCCCGGCGCGCCCAAGCCGATCAAGCTGCGCATCCAGGCCGACATCCAGCAGCGCGCGCCCGGGGTCTTCCCGCGCAAGGCGCTGTCGGTCTTCCTGCATCGGCACACGACGAGCACCGCCTACCTGAAGGCGCTGGTCGCCGCCGCCACGCGGTTCGACCTGGACGGCCAGCCGGCCGGCGAGCTGATCGACGAGCACCGCGACGCCGCGACGGCCGAGCTGGCGCGGCGGCAGGAAATCGTGCGCGCGCGTCGTGTCGCCGAGCGCGAGGCGCAGCGCCAGGGGCGGGGGCCGGTACGGCCGCCCCCAGCGGGCGGCGGCGCGGCGCCGGACACGCCGCCGGCCGACGCCGATCGACCG
>CAZQPN010000055.1:0-10749 GCA_964595215.1 uncultured Rubrivivax sp.
TGCGGGCGACCTTCACAACGTGCTGCTGTCGGGCAAGCGCTGATCGGCCCGCTTGTGGCCAGCATTGGCGTCGATAGGAAGGACCTCCCATGGCGATGCAGATAGGTACCGGCGGGACGGACGGCGAAGAGGAGCTCAACAACACGATCAACACCACGCCGATGGTGGACGTGATGCTGGTGCTGCTCATCATCTTCATGATCACGGTGCCGGTGGTCACGCAGAGCATCCGGCTCGATCTGCCCAAGGAGGTCAACGTCCCGACCCAGACCAGGCCGGAGAACATCGTCATCGCGGTCGATGCCGACGGCGACGTGTACTGGGGCATGGAGCGGATGCCGGACACCGAGACGCTGGTCAACCGGCTGAAGGTCGAAGCCGTCAAGGAACCGCAGCCCGAAGTGCACATCCGCGGCGATCTGAGGGTGCGCTACGAGTCGGTCGGCCGCGTCGTCGTGGCCTGCCAGCGGGCCGGCATCGCGAAGGTCGGGTTCATCACGGAGCCGCCGGCCGGTGCCGCCGCGCGATAGGGGAGAAACACCATGGCCATGAACGTCGGGGGCAGCGACGAAGACGTGATGATCGAGATCAACACCACGCCGTTGATCGACGTGATGCTGGTGCTGCTGATCATCTTCATCATCACCATCCCCATCCAGACCCACGCAGTCAAGATGAACATGCCGATCGGGCCTGCGAGCGCGCCACCGGTGCCGCCCGAGATCATCCGCATCGACGTCGACTTCGACGGCCAGATCGGCTGGAACGGCGAGCTGGTGACGAGCCGTGGCGACCTCGAGGGACGGCTGCTGGCCGTTGCGCAGCGGCCCGATCAGCCCGAGGTGCACCTGCGGCCCAACAAGCTCGTCGAGTACGAGACGGTGGCGATGATCCTGGCCTCGGCCCAGCGGCTGGGCGTGACCAAGATCGGGCTCGTGGGCAACGAGCAGTTCCTCGACTGAACCCATGCCCAGCCACGGGGTCGGACCGACGGGGGCGGCCGACCCCGTTCGCCTTTGCATGCGACGGTGATGCCGCCCGACGCGACCCAATTCCCGCCCAAAGGACCCTGACCCGATGAAGACTCTGCGCGCACTCTCCCTCGCCCTGATCGCCGCCGGCTGCCTCGGCCTGGCCCAGGCCCAGGCCCTGCGCCCCGAGATCGGCAAGCCGCTGCAGCAGGCCAGCACGCTGCTGCAGGCCGGCAAGGCGCGCGAGGCGCTGGCCGAAGTGCGCAAGGCCGAGGCCGTGGGCAACCGCACCGCGGCCGAGCAGTTGACGATCGATCGCATGAAGGCGGCCGCGGCCCAGCGCGCCGGTGACAACGCCCTGGCGGCGCAGGCGCTGGCGGCGGTCTACCCGCGCGTGTCGGGCGCCGAGCAGGCCCAGACGGCGGAGTCGCTGGCCTTCGCCTACTCGCAGCTGCGCGACTGGGCCAAGTCCCAGGAGTGGCTGGACAAGGCCAGGTCGCTTGGCCGCGACAGCGCCCAGCTGCGCCAGCTCGAGCAGTACCTGCAGGCCCAGACCGGCGACTACGCCGCCATCGCGCGCGACGCCGCGGCCGCCATCAGCGCCGCAGAGAAGGCGCGCCGCACGCCCGACGAGGGCGACCTGCTGCGCCTGGCCGACGCCCAGCAGCGCACCAACAACACGGCGGGCTACATCGCCACGCTGGAAAAGCTCGTCGCCTACCATCCGAAGAAGGATTACTGGGCCGCCTATCTTGGCCGGCTGCCGCGCAAGAGCGGCTTCTCGGCGCGGCTCGGGCTGGACCTGATGCGGCTGCGACTCGCCACCGACACGCTCGAGACCACCGAAGAGTATTTCGAGATGGCCCAGCTCGCGATCCAGGACGGCCTGCCGGCCGAGGGCGTGAAGATCATCGACAAGGGCTTCGCCAACGGCAAGCTCGGCACCGGACCCGAGGCCTCTCGCCATCAGCGCCTGCGCGATCTGGCCACAAAACGCGACGCCGAGCGGCGTGCCAGCCTGGCGGCCGAGGCCGGTGCCGCGGCCAACGCGACGGATGGCAACGCATTGGTCGATCTCGGCTATGTCTACGTCTCGATCGGCGAGGTCGAGCGCGGCGTCAAGATGATCGAGCAGGGCATCGCCAAGGGCGGGTTGAAGCGGCCGGAGGACGCCAAGCTGCGGCTGGGCATGGCGCAACTGCAGTCTCCGGCGCTCAAGGCCAAGGGCCTGCAGACGCTGCGCTCGCTGAAGGGCACCGACGGCGTGGCCGAGATCGGCCGGCTCTGGGCCGTGATCGGCCGCTGAGCCGGCGGCATCGAACCCGCGCGGCAAGCCATGTTCCACCGGGCGCTGCCGGGGGCAAGGCGGACCGCGACAATCGCCGCATGACCACCGCCCTGCCCCTTTGGGCCGAGGATCTCGGCCACGGCGTCTTCGCCGTCGACACCGGCTTCCACCGCGATCGTTTCGACGCCGCCTATCTGATCGTCGGCGACGGCCGCGCGGCCTTCGTCGACACCGGCACCAACCATGCCGTGCCGCGCCTGCTCGGCCTGCTCGACGCCCTGGGCCTGGCGCGCGAGGCGGTCGAGGCCGTGGTGCCGACGCACGTGCACCTGGACCATGCGGGCGGCGCCGGTGCGCTGATGCAGGCGCTGCCGCAGGCCACGCTGTGGGTGCATCCGCACGGCGCGCGCCACCTGATCGATCCATCGCGCCTCTACGCCAGCGCGCTGTCGGTCTACGGCCAGGCGGAGATGGACCGCTCCTATGGCACGCTGGTGCCGGTGCCCGCCGAGCGGGTGCGAACCACTACCGACGACCAGCGCGTCACGCTGGCTGGCCGCGCACTGCGCTTCATCGACACGCCCGGACACGCGCGCCACCACCACTGCGTGTGGGACGAGGCGACGCGCGGCTGGTTCACCGGCGACACCTTCGGCCTGAGCTACCGCGAGTTCGACACCGCCGCCGGCGCCTGGATCACGCCCACCTGCACGCCGGTGCAGTTCGAACCTGAGCGGCTCGTGGCGTCGATCCGCCGTCTGCTGGACAGCGACCCCGCGTGCATGTACCTGACGCACTTCGGCCGCGTCGGCGACGTGCCGCGGCTCGGGGCGCTGCTGCTTGCCCAGCTCGACGAGATGGCGGCACTCGGCCGGGCCCAGGCGGCCGACGCCGGCCGTCACGGCAGGCTTTGCGACGGCCTGCTCGGCATCTACCGGCGCAGCCTGGCGGCGCACGGCTGCACCTTGCCCGACGCGACCATCGCCGACTTGCTGGCGATGGACGTCGAGCTCAACGCCCAAGGGATGGCGGTCTGGCTCGACCGCACGGCGGCGGCCGCCGGGCGCGGCGACCGCTGAGACGCGACAACGCCCCCGGAGGATCCGCGACATGACCCCCTCTCCCGCCATCCGATTCGGCCACGCGGGCCGCGTGGCCGTCGTCACCGGCGGTGCCCAGGGCATCGGCGAGGCCTGCGCCCGCCGCCTCGCGGCCGACGGCGCCCAGGTCGCGCTGTGGGACGTCGCCGATGGCACCGGGAGGGCGCTTGCCGACACGCTGCATCACGACGGCGCGCGCGCGACCTACGTCCACTGCGACGTCGCCCGAAAGGCCGAGGTAGACGCCGCGCTGGCCGACACGCTGGCGGCGTTCGGGCGCGTCGACCTGCTGGTCAACAACGCCGGCATCTTCAAGGCCGCCGAGTTCCTCGACATCACCGAAGCCGACTGGGACGCCGTGATCGCGGTCAACCTGAAGGGGGCGTTCCTGGTCGGCCAGGCGGTGGCGCGCCAGATGGTGGCGGCCGGCGGTGGCGCGATCGTCAACATGAGTTCGGTCAACGGCACGCTCGCGATCCCGACGATCGCCAGCTACAACGCCAGCAAGGGCGCCATCAACCAGCTCACGCGCGTGATGGCGCTGTCCCTCGCCGACCGAGGCGTGCGCGTCAACGCCGTCGCCCCGGGCACGATCGCGACCGAGCTGGCAAAGAACGCCGTGTTGACGAGCGAGGAGGCGCGCGCACGCATCCTGAGCCGCACACCGATGAAACGCCTGGGCCAGCCGTCGGAGATCGCCGACGTCGTCGCCTGGCTGCTGTCCGATGCCGCCAGCTACGTCACCGGCGAGATCGTCACCGTCGATGGCGGCCGCATGAAGCTCAACTACACGGTGTCGGTCTGAGCGCCATCGCGCGACGCCAGCGCCGCGCGCGCCGGGCCGGACCGGCGGCCGGTCTTGGAATCTGCCGGTCCGGCCCCAATTTAGTGAGATGACGTCCGAGAAGCTCCGCCCGACCATGCCAGACACCCCCCTTTCCTCCGCCGCTTCCGCCTTCAGCTTCGACGTCGGCGACGCCGATTTCGAGACCGCCGTCATCGCACGCTCGCGCGAAGTGCCCGTGCTGCTCGATTGCTGGGCCCCCTGGTGCGGGCCGTGCCGCGCACTCAAGCCGCTGCTGGAGAAGCTCGCCGTGGCCTACGAGGGCCGCTTCGTGCTGGCCAAGCTGAACTCGGACGAGAACCCGCAGGTCGCCGCCCTGCTCGGCCTGCGCAGCATCCCGCACGTGGTGCTGTTCAAGGACGGGCAGCCGGTCGACCAGTTCAACGGCGCCCTGCCGGAAGGCCAGGTGCGCGCCTTCCTCGACACCCATCTGCGGCCGCCGTCGGAGGCCGAGCAGCTGCGCCGGCGCGCCGCCGACGCGCCGCCGGCCGAGGCCGAGGCCCTGCTGCGGCAGGCGCTGGCGCTCGAGCCCGACGACCCCGAGCTGATCACCGAGCTGGCCGAGCGCCTGGCCGACACGCAGCCCGACGAGGCGCGCGCACTGATGGCGGAGATTCCCGAGGTGCTGCGCGAGGCGCGCCAGCAGGCGCTGATCGCGCGCCTGGACTTCGCCGCGCTGGCGCCGGCCGGCGACGAGACCGCGCTGCGCGCGCGGCTGGACAAGGACGCCCGGGACTTCCAGGCACGCTTCGACCTGGCGGCGCTGCTGGCCCACCGCGGCGACTTCGCCGCCGCCTTCGACGAACTGCTCGAGGTCGTGCTGCGCGACAAGGGCGAGGCGCGCGAGCAGGCGCGCGTGCGCATGGTCGAGTGGTTCTCGCTGTGCACCGACGCCGCCGTCGTCGACCGCGCGCGCCGGCGGCTGGCGATGTACCTGAACTGAACGGGGCGACGGCCCAGCGCGTACCATCCGGGGCATGAGACTGCTCCACACCATGCTGCGCGTCGGCGACCTGCAACGGTCGATCGACTTCTACACCCGGGTCATGGGCATGACCCTGCTGCGCACGAGCGAGAACCCGTCGCAGAAGTACTCGCTGGCCTTCCTCGGCTACGGCAAGAACCCCGAGCACGCCGAGCTCGAGCTGACCTACAACCACGGCGTGTCGAGCTACGACATGGGCACCGCCTACGGCCACATCGCGATCGGCGTGCCCGACGCGTACGCGGCCTGCGAGAAGATCCGTGCCAACGGCGGCCAGGTCACGCGCGAGCCCGGCCCGGTCAAGGGTGGCACGACGGTGATCGCCTTCGTCACCGACCCCGACGGCTACAAGGTCGAGCTGATCCAGCGCGCCGAGACCGACGCGACCGCGCTGCGTTGAGGTCGCATGTACCTCCCGCGTCACTTCGCGCAGGAGGATCCGGCGGCGCTGCACGCGCTGATGCGCGCGCACCCGCTCGCCATGCTCGTCAGCACCGGGCCCGACGGGCTCACCGCTGACCATGTGCCGCTGAGCTTCGACCCGCAGACCTCGCGGCTGCAGGGCCATGTCGCGCGCGCCAACCCGCTGTGGCGCCATGCCGACGGACGGCCGGTGATGGCCGTGTTTCGCGGCCCGGATGCCTATGTCTCGCCGTCCTGGTACCCGTCCAAGGCGGCGCACCACAAGGTCGTGCCGACCTGGAACTACACCGTCGTGCACGCCCACGGCAGGCTGCAGGCCGTCGACGATGCCCCCTGGCTGCACGCGCTCGTGTCGCAGCTGACGGCTGAACACGAGTCGGCGCACGACCGGCCCTGGGCGGTCGACGACGCGCCAGCCGATTACATCCAGCAGATGCTCGGCGCGATCGTCGGCATCGAGATCGGCGTCGAGCGCCTGCTCGGCAAGTGGAAGCTGAGCCAGAACCGCAGCGCCGAGGACCGCGACGGCGTACGCCGCGGGCTGGTCGGGCCGTCCGGTTCGGCCCCCATCGCAGCCTGGATGGACGGCTCGTCGGCGTCCGACTGAGGACGCCTCGACGATCGGTGTCATCCAGGCGTCATCCAGGCGCCGCGGCGGCCGGCTCAACGGCCGGCTCAACGGCCGTCTCAGCGCGGCCCCGTCGACGCGGCGTCGATGCGCCGCTGCACCCGCTGCGCGGCGGCGGCGTCGCCCGCCTGCTCGGCCAGCCGTCGCTGCACGCCGAGCCATGCCAGCAGCGCGCGGCGCCAGCCCTGCGCCGACGCCGTGTCCACGGCGGTCTGGGCTGTGGCCGGGCCGGCGCGCCCGGTGCGCAGCAGCACGGCCGCCCCGACCAGGCGGCCGAGCGGATCCTCGATGTCCGCCAGCGCCGCCTCGCTTCGCTGCAGCAGCGCCCGATGGTGGGCCGGCAGCAGCGCCGCATCGGCCTCGGACAGCCGGCCGGCGAGGTGGTCGGCGTAGGCCCGGTCGGCCGGCGCGGCGTCGACGCGCCGAGCCTCGAAGCCCTCGCACGGCCCCAGGTCCAGCCGCGCGGTGTGCGCAGCACAGCGCATCAACTCCGCGCGTGCCAGCAGGTCGGTGCGGCCGGTGCGGCCGATCTGCGTCTTCGCTCGTGCGAACTCGGCCGCCTCGAGGCGGCTGTCGCCGTCCAGCGCCGCCGCCAGCGTGGCCTGCATCGCGGACTGCGCATCGAGCGCCCAGCCCGGCGGCGGCGTGCCGGCACACGAGGCCAGCGCGAACGCCACCAGCATCGCCATCATCCGGCGCACCGTGCCAGCGTGCGCTGGCGGCCGCCGGGGCGAACGGTGATCGCCCCGGCTCATGGCAGCTTGAGCTCCGTGTCGCGCGCGAACGGCCACTTGCGGTTGACCTCGCCGATCAGTTGGTCGATGCGGCGCAGACTGGTCTCGACCTCGGCGCGCAGCAGGTCGAGGTCGGTCGTCGCGCCGCGCACGTTGCCGGCGATGCCGCGCGCCTCGTCCAGCACGCCGTTCAGGCGCTCGACGCTGCCGCGCGTGTCGGCCAGCAAGGCCCGCAGGTCGCCGACGCTGTCCTGGACGTCGCGCAGCACGCCTTCGGGCCCGAGCACGCGCTCGTCGGTCCGCGCGACGACCCCGTCGATGCGCGCCAGCAGGCCGTCGGCACGGCCGACCGCCGCCTCCAGCCGTGCCGCCATGCGGCGCGCCTGCGCCTCGTCGCCGAACGCAGCGGCGGCCAGCCCGCCCGAGCCGTTGAGCCGCTCGGCGAAGCGGCGCAGCTCGGCCAGCGTGCGTGCGAGCTCGGCGTCGTCGCCGGTCAGCGCGGTCAGGTTGGCGACCAGCTCGCGCGCGCTGGACACCAGGCGCGGGATCTCGGTCGTCGCGTCACCGACGAGCACACGGCGCTCGGCCCCCGCCGGCAGCGGGGGGTCGTCCAGCACGCCGCTGTAGGCGCGCAGCGTCGTGCCCCCGACAATGCCGCGCGTCAGCACGAAGACGCTGCTCTCGCGCAGCCAGCGCGCATCCTTCACCGGGACGTCGACCGCGATGCGCGCCGCGCCGTCCTCGCCGAGCGAGATGCGGCGCACGCGGCCGATCGGGAAGCCCGAGAAGGTCATGTCCATGCCGACCGTGACCCCCTCGGAGTCGTCCGCCACGAGCACCAGCGTCTGCGTCCGCTCGAAGGCGCCGCGGGCGTACAGCAGGTAGACGAAGGCGCCGACGAGCAGCAGCGCCAGCGTCAGCAGCAGCAGCATCGCCCGGACCTGCAGCCCGGCGTCGGTCGTGCCCTCCGCCGGCACGACGGCGGGCGGCGCGGCCGGCACGGCCGAGGCGCTTGCCGGGCACGGCGTGGGCGTGGACGTAGGCGGCAGGTCGCTCATCGCCGGTTCAATAGTAGTTGCCCATCAGCGACGCCAGCTCGACCAGCAGCAGCATCACGAACATCCGCACCAGCGCGCGCAGCTCGGCGCGCGTGCGCGAGGTGCCGGGTGGCGCGTCGTGCACCGCCGAGGCGATCGGCATCAGCGCCACGGTCAGGCTGAACAGCGCCGTCTTGAGCGCGAAGATCAACGACAGGACCGGGTCGAACACATGGCCGACGGCGCGCGTGTAGCCGGCCAGCGCCCAGGGGGTGAAGCCGTACAGCGACAGGTAGGTCAGCACGAGCGCGACGACGCCGCTGACCGCGGCCAGCATCACGACCGCGAACATGCCGGCCAGCACGCGCGGCAACAGCTCGCGGGCCAGCAGCGGCGGCGTCTGCAGCGCCTGCGGCGTCAGCCCCTCGCGCCGCCGAAGCGCGATCAGCTCGACGCCCTGCGGCAGGCTGTAGCGCAGCGCGACGAACAGCGCCGCCGCCAGCGGGATCAGCTCCAGCACGAGCACGCGCACGACCATCTCGAGCGCGTACCGCGTCAGCCCGTAGCTGATGGCCGTCACCGTGACGATGTGGATCAGCACGATGCTGAGGAAGGCCGACAGCACGCTGAACCAGGGCAGCGCCGGCAAGGTACCGAGCACGGTCTGCCGTGCCACCGCCGCGCGCACCTCATGGCGGTAGGTGGACGGCGCCAGCGCCAGCGCCAGCAGCAGCGCGCCGAGGTGAACGACGCGCCACCAGCCGCGCAGCCAGCGCAGCAGCGCGGCACCGGGCGCGGTGGCACGCGACGCGTCCACCGCCCATCCGGGGCGGGTCAGCTCACGCTGTTCGGAACGTGCCATGCGCGCATCATAGGCACGCTCGCACCGTGCACGCACGCGCGCGTCGCGCCGCCGACCCTTGGCGGCTGCAGCGTCAACGCGGGCCGACGCCGAGCGCGAGCGACGCGCGCGCCAGCGCCGTCAGCCGCGGCCAGTCGCCGGCGGCCATCGCGTCGGCCGGCGTCAGCCAAGAGCCGCCGCAGACGATGACATTGGGCAGGGCCAGGAACTGCGGCGCACTGTCGGCCGTCAGGCCGCCGGTCGGGCAGAAGGCGACGTCCGGGAACGGCCCGGCCAGGGCCTTCAGCAGCCCGAGGCCGCCAACCGCCGTCGCCGGGAACAGCTTCAGGAAGTCCAGCCCGTCGGCCCGTGCCGCCATCACTTCGCTGGCGGTGGCCACGCCGGGAAGCAGCGGCAGGCCGGCGTCGCGGCAGGCCTGACCGATGGCCTCGGTGTAGCCGGGGCTGACGCCGAAGCGGCAGCCGGCTTCGCGTGCCGCACGCACATCGGCGGCCGAGCGCAGGGTGCCGGCACCGACGATGGCCTGCGGCAGCGCGCGCGCGATGGCCTCGATGCCAGGCAGCGCGGCCGGCGTGCGCAGCGTCACCTCGAGCACGCGCACGCCACCGGCGAGCAGCGCCTCGGCCATCGGCACCGCCTGCTCGGCGCGCTGCAGCACGATGACGGGGATCACCGGGCCGAAGCCGGCCAGGTCGCGGGTCGAGCCGATCTCAGGGTCGGTGGTCATGCGGCGTCTTTCGGTCAGAGCCAGGTCACGGCGCCCTCTTCGGCGCTGCGCACCAGGCGGCGCAGGCCGCCGAACAGGTCGCGCCCGAGGTCGTGGGCGTGGATCTCGGCCTGCGCCGCGTCGCGCACCGCGACCGGCCGCGCCGCCCACTCGGCGGCATCGACCCGCGCCTCCAGCGTGCCGGCGTCGGCGTCGACGCGCAGCAGGTCGCCGTCGCGCACCTTGGCGATCGGGCCGTCGGCCAGCGCCTCGGGGCTGACATGGATGGCGGCCGGCACCTTGCCCGAGGCGCCGCTCATGCGGCCGTCGGTCACCAGCGCGACGCGAAAGCCCTTGCCCTGCAGCACCGCGAGCGGCGGCGTCAGCTTGTGCAGCTCGGGCATGCCGTTGGCGCGCGGGCCCTGGAAACGCACGACGGCGACGAAGTCGCGCTCCAGCGCGCCGTCCTTGAAGGCCTGCAGCAGCGCCTCCTGGCTGTCGAAGACGATCGCCGGCGCCTCGACGACGTGGCGGTCGTCGGGCACGGCCGATGTCTTGATGACGGCGCGACCGAGGTTGCCCCGGAGCAGCTTCAGGCCGCCGGTGGGCGAGAACGGCGCCGTCGCCGGCCGCACCACCGCGCCGTCGGCTGCCGCCTCGGGTGCCGGCTGCCAGCGCACGCCGCCGTTGCCGGCTGCCGCCGGGATGCGCGTGTAGGCCGTGAGGCCGTCTGGATGCACGCAGGCGACGTCGGCGTGCAGGCAGCCGGCCGCCATCAACTCGCGCAGGATCAGCCCCGGCCCGCCGGCGTCCTGGAAGGCGTTGACGTCGGCGCTGCCGTTCGGGTAGACGCGCGCCAGCAGCGGCACCGTCGCGGACAGCGCCTCGAAGTCGCTCCAGTCGATCACGATGCCGGCCGCGCGCGCCACCGCCACCCAATGGATCAGGTGGTTGGTCGACCCGCCGGTGGCCAGCAGCGCGGCCATCGCGTTGACGATGGCGCGCTCGTCGACGACACGGCCGATCGGCGTGTAGCGCGCGCCGCCGTGGCGGATCGCCAGCAACTCGCGCACCGCCTCGCGCGTCAGCGCCTCGCGCAGGCCGTCGTGCGGGTGCACGAAGGCCGCGCCCGGCACGTGCAGGCCCATCGCCTCGAGCAGCATCTGGTTGC
>CAZQPN010000056.1:0-10743 GCA_964595215.1 uncultured Rubrivivax sp.
TCGGCCTGCGCTGCGAGCGCATCGGCAACTCGTCGATGCTGCTGCGGGGCGCGGTCTTTCGTGGCGGCGCGCGGCTGGTCACCGGCGAGCTCGTCTACGTGTTCGCCGATCCGGCGACGCAGACCGCGCGTCCGGTGCCGGCGCCGCTGCGCGAGCTGCTGACCGGCTTCGAGGCCGGCCAGCCGGTGCTGGAGGTGCAGACCGGGGCCTGGGACCGCCTCGGACCGGAGGCGCAGGCCATCCGCAGCGCGGTGTTCGTCCAGGAGCAGGGCATCCCGGCCGAACTCGAGTGGGACGCCGCCGACGCCGTGGCGGTGCATGCGCTGGCCGTCAACCGGCTGGGCAGGGCGGTCGGCACGGGGCGGCTGCTGGAGCACGCACCGGGCGTCAGCAAGATCGGGCGCATGGCGGTGCTGCCGATGCTGCGCGGGGCCGGCGTCGGCGCCTCGCTGTTGGGCGCGCTGGCCGACGCCGCGCGCGCGCGCGGCGATCGCGAACTGCGCCTGCACGCGCAGTCGAGCGCGGTCGGCTTCTACCGCCGGCTCGGCTTCGAGGCGGTCGGCTCACCGTTCGAGGAAGCCGGGATCCCGCACCAGGCGATGGTCCGGGTGCCTTGAGGAGGTGCCAAGCACCCGCCCTGGCGGGTCAGGCACACGCCTCGAACACCTCGACATGGCGCGGTGCCTGCCCGGCCGCACCCTGCAGCCCGGCGGCGGCAGCGTTGATCGCCGCCTGCAGGCCCGCATCGACGCCGCCCGGTGCGGCGTAGACCTCCATCAGCGTCACATCGGCGCCGGCCTGCGGCGGCCGGCGCAACAGCTCGGTCAACAGGCCGGGATGCGTGGCGCGCAGCTGCGATTGCATCGCATGCACGTCCGCCACGGTGCCCGCCAGCGCCGCCGACGGCACGCGGTAGTAGACGTACAGCCGCTGGCCGCCAGGTGTCATCGAGGGTGCGCTGCCGTCAGGCGCAAATGCCGTGCACGGGTGGGCGATCGGTACCTGTTCAGGCCGACTCGGGCACCGCGTAGGGCAATTCGCCCAGCCGCAGCGCCGGCCCGTCGGCACCCCCGAGGGTCAGCCGCTGCCCGAGCGCGGCGACCTTCAGTTCGGCCAGCAGCAGGGCGCCGCCGGCCGCCGGTGCCGCGTTGACCACCATGCCGGCCGGCTGGTCCGGGTCGTCGGCCGCATAGACCTCCTGGCCGGGCTGCGCCGGGGCGTCGGCGACCAGGATGAAGGCGCGGCGCTTCAGCGTGCCGCGGTACTGGCTGCGCGCCACCACTTCCTGGCCTGGGTAGCAGCCCTTCTGGAAGTTCACGCCGCCGACCAGTTCCAGGTTGACCATCTGCGGCACGAACTGCTCGACCGTCGCCGCAACGATGCGCGGGACGCCGCTGGCGACCTCCAGCCAGCCCCAGGCCTCGGGCGACAGCGTGCCGGCGTCGGCCGGCGCCTGCCCGCCGACCAGCAGCGCGCGCGCCACGCCAGCCGCGTCCGGCAGCCGCACCACGCTGCCGCCATGGGCCTGGACAACCGTCCAGGGCGCGGGCGCGCCGGCCGCCGATGCGCCGGCCAGACCGACCAGCGGCAGATCGGCGGTGGCGTCACTGAGCTTGCATTTCGCCCGCAGCACGAACATCGTCAGCCGCTTCAGCGCCGCCGGCAGCACGTCGGCACTGCAGGCCAGCAACACGTCGCCGCTGCCTGGCTCGACCCAGACGACGAAACTCGCGAGCAGCCGACCCTTCGGCGAGCAGTAGCCGGCCAGCCTTGCCTGCCCGGGGGCGAGGTGTTCGACATCCTGCGTCAGCTGTCCGTGCAGGAAGTGTCTCGCCTCCTCTCCGCTGGCGCGGATCAGGCCCCAGTCGGACAACGAAAGGGCGCCGTGCAACAGGGCCGGCGCGGCAGGCAGGGCAGTCGCGGGGCTCGACGCGTCCGTCGCGGGCACTTCGCCCGGGCCAGGCGGACCCAGCGGCGGCAAGGGGGCAGGGCTGGAGACGTTCATACGATCATTATGATGAGGCCCCATGGGCCGACGTTCGAAGGGGTCTCGCGCCGCCGGCCGCGCACGCACGCTGGTCACGGTCGGGCTGGCATTGCTCGCACTGGTCGTGGCCGGTGCTGCCGCGCTGTCCTGGGCCGCCTGGCGATGGGTCGACACGCCGCTGTCGCTGGCGGCGCCGACGGTCGACCTGACGGTGGCGCCGGGCCGCACACCGCGCGCGATCGCCGAGGGTTGGGTCGAGGCCGGGGTGCAGACCGACCCGCGCTGGCTGTTCGCATGGTTCCGGTTGTCGGGCGAGGCGGCGCGCATCCGCGCCGGTCACTACGCGATCGAGCCCGGCACGACACCACGGCGGCTGCTCGAGATCATGGTGCGCGGACTGGAGACGCTGGAGCGCGTCCGCCTGCCCGAAGGCACGACGCTGCGCGAATGGCGCGCCGTCCTGACGGCGACGCCCCACCTGACACCGGACAGCGCGGCCCTGGACGACCGCGCGCTGATGGCCGAAATGGGCGCACCCGGCCTGGCAGCCGAAGGGCGCTTCTTTCCCGATACTTACGCCTATCCGCGCGGCACCAGCGACCTCGTCGTGCTGCGCCAGGCCTTCGACGCCATGCAGCGCCAACTGAATGCCGCGTGGGCCGAGCGTGCCGAGGACGTGCCGCTGCGCAGTCCCGACGAGGCGCTGATCCTGGCGTCGATCATCGAGAAGGAAACCGGGCGCGACGAGGATCGCCCGCTGGTGGCCGGCGTCTTCGCCAACCGGCTGCGCATCGGCATGCGGCTGCAGACCGACCCGACCGTGATCTATGGCCTGGGTGCGACCTTCGACGGCAACCTGCGCAAGCGCGACCTGCTGGCCGACGGCCCCTACAACACCTACACCCGCGCCGGCCTGCCGCCGACGCCGATCGCGATGCCCAGCGTGGCCTCCCTGCGAGCCGCCGTGAATCCGGCGAAGACCCCGGCGATGTACTTTGTCGCCCGTGGCGACGGTACCAGCGTCTTCAGCGCCACGCTGGCCGAGCACAACCGCGCGGTCGACCGCTTCCAGCGGGGCCGGCCATGACGGACGCAGGCCTGCTGACCCCGGCGATGCCGCCACCGGCGGGTCGCTTCGTCAGCTTCGAAGGCATCGACGGCGCCGGCAAGTCGACCCACATCGAGGGCGTGGCCGCCTGGCTGCGCGCGCGTGGCGCGACCGTCGCGCTGACGCGCGAGCCGGGCGGCACGCCGCTGGCCGAAGCGCTGCGGGAGCTCGTGCTGCACGAGCCGATGGACGCGCTCACCGAGTCGTTGCTCGTCTTCGCGGCGCGGCGCGATCACCTCCAGCAGCGCATCGAGCCGGCACTCGCGCGGGGCGAGATCGTGCTGTGCGACCGCTTCACCGACGCCACCTTCGCCTATCAGGGAGGTGGCCGCGGCTTCGATCCCGACGTGCTGGCGTACCTGGAGGCCTGGGTGCAGCAGGGCCGCCAGCCCGATCTGACGTTCTGGTTCGACCTGCCGCCCGCGATCGCCGCGGCACGCCGTGCTGCCGCGCGCGCGCCCGACCGCTTCGAGGCGGAGGACGTCGCTTTCTTCGATCGCGTGCGCGCGGGATATGCGGCACGCGTGGCGGCGCAGCCCGAGCGCTTCGTGCGCATCGACGCCGATCGGCCGCCGGCGGATGTTCGGGCGCAGGTCGAGCAGGCACTGGCCGGGCGCTCCTGGCCGTGCGTCGCCGGGTCCGGCCGGAGCGCCGGAGGGCCGGCAGGATGAGCGCGGACACCGACGCCCTGCTCGTCGGCCCCGACGGCACGCTGCCTCTGCCGTGGCTGGCCGCCCCGCTGGCGGAGGCGATGGCGCAGCGGGCCCACGCGCTGCTGCTCGTCGGGTCCCCCGGCGTCGGCGCCTTCGAGCTCCAGCTAACGTTGGCCCAGGCCTGGCTGTGCGAGGCCCAGCCGCCAGGGGCAGTGTCGGCGCCGCCATGCGGCCGTTGCGCCGGCTGCCGCCTCGTGCAGGCCCGCACCCACGCGGATCTGCGCATCCTGCTGCCCGAGGCGCAACGCGTCGCGCGCGGCTGGGACACCGCACCCGATGCCGCGGACGGCGGCAAGCGCAAGCCCAGCCGCTGGGTGCGGATCGCCGAGGTACGCGACGCCATCGACTGGATCGTGACGACGAGCGCGCGTGGCCGCGCCAAGGTATTGCTGGTGCATCCGGCCGAGGCCCTTCAATGGGAGGCGGCGAGCGCGCTGCTGAAGACGCTGGAGGAGCCGCCGGCCAGCGCCCGGCTGCTGCTGAGTTGCAGCGACCCGGAGCGCTTGCTGCCGACGGTGCGAAGCCGCTGCCAGCGCGTCACGCTGCCGGCTCCGCCGGCCGGGCTGGCCACGTCCTGGCTGGCGGCACGGGGTGTGGACAGCGCCAAGGTGCTGCTGGCGGCCACCGCCGGCCGCCCGCTCGAGGCCTTGGCGCTGCATGCCGCTGGCGTCGACGCCGCCGCCTGGGCCGCACTGCCGCGCGCTTTGGCGGCCGGCCATGCCCAGGCCTGGGCCGGCTGGCCGCTGCCACGTGCGCTCGACGCGCTGCACAAGCTCTGCCATGACCTGATGGCCACCGCCGCCGGCGGCGCATCGGTCTACTTCCCGTCGGCCAGCCTACCTGTAGCGGGTGGCGGCGCTCCCTCGGCCGAGGCGGTCGCCGCGCGGGTGCGGGCGCTGGCGGACTGGGCGCAGGCGCTCGCGCGGCCGCTGCGGCACGCGGAACACCCGTGGAATGAGGCTCTTTTGATCGAATCACTGGTCGACCAGGGACGGCGGGCCTTGGCTACACTGCGCGCATGAGCACCCAGCCTACCGTGCCGGCGGGCGCAGTGGCCGGCCGGCCCAGCGTCATCCAGCTCGTCTTCCGCGAGATCGGAGCACTGTACGCCGCGTACATGCCGGCGCTGACCGACGGTGGCCTGTTCGTGCCGACGACGCGGCCCTACCGTCTGGGCGAGGACATCTACCTGCTGCTGTCGCTGCCCGACGATCCGCAGCGCTATCCGGTGGCCGGCAAGGTGGCGTGGATCACGCCCGCCAACGCGTCGGGTGGCCGCACGCAGGGTGTCGGCGTGCGCTTCCCGAACGACGAGAAAACGCGCCAGCTGAAGATCAAGATCGAGCAGTTGCTGGGCACGACGATCTCGTCGTCCAAGCCCACGCAGACCCTCTGACCGGCGCCGTTCTGCACCATCGACGCGGTCCTGCGCCACTGGTCTGGTGGCGCGGTCGCTGTCCGTCCGCCTTTCGCGGGTGAGCGCGCCGGGCCCGTCCACCGCCATTCCTGCGGATATTCCCGATGTTCGTCGACTCGCACTGCCACCTGAGTTTTCCCGAATTGCAGCCTCGCATGGCCGAGATCCAGGCCGCGATGCGCGCCGCCGAGGTCGACCGCGCCCTGACGATCTGCACCACGCTGGAGGAGTTTCCGCGCGTCCACGGCCTGGCGCTGGCGCACCCCAACCTGTGGTGCACCGTCGGCGTGCACCCGGACAACCAGGGCGTGCTGGAACCGACGGTCGACGCGCTGTGCGAGCGTGCGGAACTGCCTCGCGTCGTCGCCATCGGCGAGACCGGACTCGACTACTACCGCCTGGAAGGCCGCAGCGTGGCGGACATGGCTTGGCAGCGGGATCGTTTCGTCGCCCACATCCGTGCTGCGCGGCGAACCGGGCTGCCGTTGGTGGTTCACACGCGCAGCGCCAGCGCCGACACCGTCCGGCTGCTGCAGGAGGAGGGCGGCGGCGCCGTCAGCGGCGTATTCCACTGCTTCACCGAGACCCAGGCGGTGGCCGACGCGGCGCTGGCCATGGGTTTCATGATCTCCTTCTCCGGCATCCTGACCTTCCGCAATGCGGACGACCTGCGCGCGGTGGCGCGATCGGTGCCGTTGGACCGCTGTCTGATCGAGACGGACAGCCCCTACCTGGCGCCAGTGCCGTACCGCGGAAAGACCAACCAGCCGGCCTACGTCGCCCACGTTGCCGCAGAACTCGCGCGACTGAAGGGGCTTGCGGTGGAGGACGTGGCGCGCGCGACGAGCGAGAACTTCGAGCGCCTGTTCGGCCGTGTCACGGCAGACGCGGCGATGAAAGATCCGAACAACATCTCGAAATGACTTCAATTAAGTTCTGTAAAGACCTGTCTTCATAGAAGTAAATCGCCTGAAAGACATGCCACGACGATCGATGCGTCTTCGGCATCGACCTGCGCGATGGTGCGCCGCCATGGCCCGTCGCGCACGACCGGGGCCGGGTCCGAAGTGGTCCGCCGCGGTGGTCATGTGGCCGCAAGGCGCGAAAGGCGGTGCGTCGTGCCGGCGGGACAAGGCGCGGCGCGCCCTGCAAGGGACTTCCGTGTCGGAATCCCGCCGACAAGCGGCATGGCGCTGCGCCGACTTGGCGCAAGCGCCCGATCGGCACCACCATGCGTCCATCATCAATGTCCCGAGGTGAGCCCCCATGCGCCAGGAAAAGCTCGTCCGCAATCCGTTCATGCTGATGCTCCAGCCCGAGCAGGTGCTGGCTGCGATTGAGCGATCGGAGGTCCTGGGCGGTCTCAATCGCCGTCTGTGCCATCCACTGGATCGACCGACTCCGGATGTCGATGGCAACGGTCGGCGCCTTCGCGCCGACCGTGGACGCGAACTCGACCGCGACGACTGACCAGTTTGCCTGCGGTTTCGGGCCCCGACCGGGGCGGCCCGGTGATGGCCACGTCAGTAGCGCACCACATACCGATGACGATGTATATTATGTCAAATAACATGCACATGGCAGTGCACTGACGCGCCTGTGCTTGTCGGAACAAGCTTCCGCTGCAACTTCATGCGCCACACGTGTCCGGTTCGCTGTGGTTGGTGTCGTGCTGTTGGCTAACGTGGAGCTTCACCCGCGCGAGCGCTGAGCGTCGGTGGCGGGTCAACGCGAGCCTTCGCCGGGCCGCTCAATCGCGCCGCCGTCGTGCCGATACGACTGGCGAGCACCACGGCCATCGGGTCGTGGCAGGCGCAGACGCGGTGACCCCGATGAAATACTCACGCAGGCTTCTGGTATCGATGGCCATTCCGACCGCCATGGTCGGCGGGGCCGGCCTGTCGGTCGTGGCGGGCGCCTGGTGGCTCGCGGGTGTGGCCCCCGGCATCGACAGTGCCGCGCTGGTGGCGCACCTGAACCTGGCGCAGGTACTGATCGGCGCCCTCACGGCGTTGTGCGTCGGGTGCTGCATTGCCTTCACGGTGTGGATCCTGCGTTCGGCCCGTGCCGAGCTGGGTGGCGAGCCCGCCGATGCCCGCCGGGCCCTGGCGGCGATGGCCGACGGCCACCTGGACCTGTCTCCGCCCCGCGCACCCGAGGGCAGCCTGATGCACTCGCTCGGGCGGCTGCTGCAATCGCTGCAGGGCATGGTGCGCACGATCCACGACAGCGCCGACCAGGTGAAGCTCGCGGCCGGCGAGATCGCCCAAGGCAACCAGGACCTGTCCCATCGCACCGAGCAGACGGCCGGCAACCTGCAGCACACCGTGGGCTCGATGGAACGGCTCACGACCACCGTGCGCCAAACCGCCGACTCGGCGCGCGCCGCGCACGACATCGCCGACTCTGCCGCCGGCGTCGCGCAGCGCGGCGGCAGCGCGATGCTGCAGGTGGTATCGAGCATGCAGGGCATCCACGCCTCGAGTCGGCGGATCACCGAAATCATCGGCACCATCGATGGCATTGCCTTCCAGACCAACATCCTGGCACTGAACGCCGCCGTCGAGGCGGCGCGGGCCGGCGATCAGGGACGCGGCTTCGCGGTGGTGGCCGGCGAGGTACGAACGCTTGCCCGGCGCAGCGCGACCGCGGCGCGCGAGATCAAGGCACTGATCGGAAGCTCGGTCGAGCAGGTCGAGGCAGGCAGCCGGCTGGTGCAGGACGCCGGTGGCACGATGGACGAGATCGTCGCCGGCGTGCAGCGCGTCACGCGCACGATCGGCGAGATCACCCTGGCTGCGGCCGAGCAGAGCCAGGGTCTCGGGGTCGTGAATCACTCCGTCGGCGAACTGGACCGGATGACGCAGCAGAACGCCGCCCTGGTCGAACAAGGCGCGGCCGCCGCGGCCATGCTGCATCAGCAGGCCGAGCGGCTGGCGCAAGCGGTCTCACGCTTCCAGTTGGCGCGCAGCGGCGTCTGAGCCACTGGCCGCGGCCGGGAGCACGATGTTCCTCGCTCACCAGCCGTTGACGCGCCCCCAGACCGCCCTCACCTCCCGGCCGCCATCGACCACGTGGTATCGGTCATGCGCCGCGGCGGTGAAGCAGGCGTGATTGGGCAGGATGCGCAGGCGGCGCCCGACCGGGAAGGCCGCCGTGTCGATCGATGAACCCGATCGCGTCGTGACCAGCGCGATCTCCTGGCTCGCCGAGGCGACGATGAGATCGTCGATCACGACACCGTCGAGGTCGCACACTCGGCCATAGCCGGCATCAAAGGCGGAGCCCTGGGTCGATCGGTCCTTGGACAGCGCCAGTCCGCCCGCGTCGATGATCAGCCGGTTCTGGCCCGGCTGGCGGCCGATCACGGTGGTCAGCACCGACAGTGCGATGTCACCGATCGCACAGGCTCCGAGTCCGGCCTGGAACAGGTCCTGGAACGGATAGACACCGGCCCGGCTTTCGGTGATGCCGTCCATCGAGCGGGCGAAGAACGTGCCGGGGCTCGAGCCGTAGCTGACGACCTCGCACGGCAGGCCTTGCGATTGCAGCAGCGCCTTCGCGGCCGCCCCACCCTGCCGGATGCGCTCGGCCAGCGCGGCGATCGCCTCGATGTCCGCGGCGTCGTACGACGCGCCGGCGTAGATCATGATGCCGCGCAGCACCAGGTCCGGCGACGCGTGGATCGCGTGCGCCATGGCCAGGAAATCCGGATCGTCGGCGGCGACGCCGGACCGATGGCGGTCGACGTCGACGTCGATCACCAGCGGTAGCACGACGCCCGCCGCACGTGCGCGCTCGGCGAAGTGCGCGATCGACTCGAGATCGTGCGCCACGCACAGCACGGTGGTGCCCGTGCGCATCAGTGCGGCGATGCGCGCGATCTTGTCCGGCGCCAGCGGCACGGCGTAGAACTGGTCGCGCACCCCGTGGGCGGCGAAGTACTCGGCCTCGGCCAGCGTCGACACCGTGATGCCGAGTGCCTGGCGCTGCAGCGTCAGGCGCGCCACATCGATGCTCTTGGGTGTCTTCACGTGGGGCCGCAGCAGCACGCCGAGTTCGGCCGCGCGGTCGTGCATGCGGTCGATGTTGCGTTGCACACGCGGGCGGTCCAGCACCAGGCAGGGCGTGGGCAGGTCGTCGAGAGCGATCATGGGCTGAAACGTGACGGGCAGGTTCAAAGCAGATGCGCCAGCGGCAGTGCGCGCACCGTCCGAGAGGCGAGGAACAGCTCGCGGTGGAAGCCGCCCTCCGGACGCGGTCGAAGCGACAGGCTGCGAACCAGCCCGGTGGTGCATGGCGGGAGGCTGCCCGGGGTGGCGGGTTCGTCGGGCATCGCAGCGGCATTCTGACCTGCCGATCCTGTCGGACCGGGCGAGACGGTCACCCTTGCCAGACCCCGTAGCCGGCCTCGCGCAGACCGATCGCGAGTTCGACCTCCATCTCGCGCGCGGCCTCGTAGGGCATGGGGTTGTAGACCTCGTACAGCGTCGGCAGCAGCCGCACCCCGTAGTCGCGCACGAACCCGTTGGCCTGGATGCCGGCCTTGTGCCTGTCGAAGCGCAGATCGGGATCGAGGCCGGTCATGCCGACGTAGACGAAGGGCTTGCCGAGCACGTGCTCGGGGTTGGCGCGGCGGAAGCGCGGCTCGTTCCAGACCCGGTCGTCGAGTTCGACGACGTAGACATGGTGGTGGTGCCGGCGTCGCGGCATCGTCGGCATGTGCAGGTGCAAAGGAGCGACGTGGGCCCCGATTGTCGGCCCATTCACATCTCGCCCGCGCCGCTCGCCGCTCGCTGCGGGACGCTCGGCGCGTTGGCCGGCCTGCACGTCGTCAGCGCTTCGCCACGGCGGACGGCTCGACCGGATCGCCGTTGACGAACAGCGCCTCCCCGACGACGTCGATGATGATCGTGCCGTAGCGCCCCTCGGTCACGTAACGGCGCGTGCCGCTGGACGAAGCCGGCATCGCCGTGGCGGACGCGGCGTGCAGGCCGGCCACGGCGGGCGAGGCCTCGGCAGGCGATGCAGACCTGACGGACCCTGCCGATGACGACCCGATCGCCGCAGGGCGTTCGCGTGCGGCCAGCGGCGTCACAGCCAGAACCAGATGCGCCAGAGCCAATCGGGCACGCGGCTCGTCTTGGGGTGGTAGTGCTGTCGAAGGACGTGTCTCATCGCGGGCTCCTTTGCGATGGACTGTACATATTCACAGTATGATGCGCAAGTGCCGCCGGCCCGGACGCGGGCCCCTCGAAGCGCCCCAGACGACGGGCACCGGTACCGCCAAGCCGGTCAGAACGGCATGCGCCAGCGCGCCGCCAGCAGCCAGGTCCGCCCCGGCGTCGGCTCGAAGAAGCGGCTGTTGCCCTCGTTGACGATGACGCTGCCGACGGCACGCCGGTCGGCCAGGTTGTCGACCCGCCCGAGCAGCTCCAGCCGCCCAGCCGGCATCGCCCACGCCCAGCGCGCGCGCAGCGCCAGCAGGCCGTGGCCGGCCGCGAAGTCGCTGTTGGCG